>CAZIIB010000492.1:0-3600 GCA_964539125.1 uncultured Thermoanaerobaculia bacterium
CCAACATCCTGCGCCACGCCCGGGCCGAGCGTGTGTCGATCGAGCTCTACGCCCGCGGCGGCCGCCTGGTGCTCGCGGTGGAGGACGACGGGATGGGCTTCGACCGGGGGGAGAAGGTGGAGGGGGCCGGGCTCCTGGGCATGCGCGAGCGGGCGTCGCTCGTGGGCGGGCGGCTCGACATCGACAGCGAGCCGGGTCTTGGGGCGCACGTGGCGCTCGAGATTCCACTGGACTGGGGAGCGGGCGAGGGCCTCGCTCCGGAGCCGGGAGGGGAGCCGGTGGCGCCGGCGGCCCGGGCGGGAGGTGAGTCGTGATCCGCATCCTGATCGTCGACGACCACGACCTGGTGCGCGAGGGCATCCGCACGATGCTCGAGCAGGAGAGCGGCTTCGAGGTGGTGGGGGAGGTGGGCGACGGCCAGGAGGCGGTGCACAAGACGCTGGAGCTCGAGCCGGACGTGGTGCTCATGGACGTGAACCTGCCCGGCGGCCTGGGGGGCCTCGAGGCGACGGAGGCAATCGTCGCCCAGCGCCCGGAGACCAAGGTGATCATCCTCACCCAGTACGAGCACCGGGAGTACATCCGCCGGGCGCTCCGGATCGGCGCCCAGGGCTACCTCTTGAAGCGCTCGGTCTCGGGCCAGCTCAAGGAGGCGATCCGCACGGTCTTCCAGGGCCAGCGCTACCTCCACCCGGCGGCGGCGGACGAGCTGGTGGAGCTGGTGACGACGGGGGGCAATCTCGAGGAGGAGGACTACGAGAAGCTCACCCAGCGCGAGCGGCAGGTGTTCAAGCTGCTGGCCGAGGGCAAGACGAGCCGGGACATCGCCAAGTACCTGGGGGTGAGCCTCAAGACCGCCATGACGCACCGGACGAACGTGATGGCGAAGCTCGAGGTCCACTCGCGGGCGGATCTGATCCGCTACGCGATTCGGAAGGGGATCATCGAGCCTTAGCCCGGGGGTCCCGCCCTTGCGAACGGCGCGCGCTGCTCGTGGGCGATGGGACGTAGGCGCGCGCCTCGGCTTCGCCCTGCCCCGGAAGGCTTGTAGCCTGCCGACGGCTAATGCGGCGGCAGGGCTCAGACGTCGCCGGTCGGGACCCCCGGCCCTCCGGGGTCGGACTCTTCGGCAGGTGCTGGCTTTGGCGGGGTCGTCCTCG
Source organism: uncultured Thermoanaerobaculia bacterium (assembly GCA_964539125.1). Taxonomy (GTDB): domain Bacteria; phylum Acidobacteriota; class Thermoanaerobaculia; order Multivoradales; family DATKCC01; genus CAVUBL01. The sequence goes on from CAZIIB010000492.1 coordinate 1,161, forward strand.
GTCGCCGTTCGGAGTCTGGCGAGGGGAGTGGCGGCCGGCCTCCTCGTTCGCCGAGGGAGGCCCGGAGTCAAGCCCCCAGCAGCTCATCCTGATCCACTGGCGATCCTTCGGGCGACCTCGCGCTGGAGCTCTTCCTCCTCCCAGTCCGGGTGCTCGGCCTGGAGCTTGCTCGCGATCATCCGCCGGGCGGAGCGGAACAGGCCGAAGGCGATGGCCAGGCGCTCGGCGCCGCTCTTGGCCCGGAGCACCTCGACCATCTCCGGGTCCATGCGCTCGATCCGAAGCTGGCGGCCAAGGCTTGGCTCTCTGGAGCTCATGCGAGATCGAGGAGGCCTCGGCCTCTACAGCCCCTCGATCTCGCCGAGGCTCTCGGCCTCGAGGGCGCGCTGGAAGAGTCGGGTGAGCTCGTCGGCGGAATCGATGGCGCCGAGGCGGCTCTTGGTCTCCTCGGAGGGCGGCCCGAACCGGCGCTCGAGGAGATCGGCTACCAGCGTGCGCATCCCCTCCACGCGGCCCTTCTCCATGCCTTTGGCTTCGCCCTCCGCTTTCAGCGTATCTGCCCAGGTCATCTCCATGGCTCGCACCTCCTCGTTCGGCTCGGCGGCGAGGAGCCTGTGGTATTCCTCCAGCGCCGGCTCGTCCAATTGTACGTAAGTCTCCACGATGTTCATCAGCAGGAAGCGTCTGGCGTCGTCGACGCCGGCGCGCCCGACGCGTCGCAGGCACTCGATCCGGTGCTCCGGCAGGGAGAGGTCTGCCGGGTCCATGAGGGCCGCGAGCGCGGCGGCGAGGGCTTCCGGACGGTCCAGGTACTCGGCCGCCTGGCTCCGGGAGAGCCCGAAGGCCCAGTGCGTGAAGCTCGCGAGCTGGTGTCCGGCGAAGCGATGCTCGACGGTGACCTTGGTGATGTTGGGCTCCCCACCACGCAGATAGAGCACGATCGGGACCACCCGCTTTTGGTCGCGCAACCAGAGCTGCATCGCATAGCGCCACATGCGGTGGCCCATGGCGTCTCTTCCACGGGCCTGGGCCTCGACCTCGACGTGGACCAGGAGCAGCTCGTCGTCGCCTTCGAGGGTGGGCACCTCGGCCACCAGATCGAGGAAGCGGTGTTCGCCTTCGGTGGTATCGGTGAAGCGCTCCTTGTCGAGGAAGCGCGGCTGCTCCAACCAGAGTTCGTCGGCCACGTCCGGCAAGACGATCCGCACGAAGTCGGCGAAGAACGCCTGGAGGAGCTCCTTGAAGAGCTGGTCGTGCAACTCGGTCCCTCCGTTCACGGGGTGGGCGAGGTGAGCCTCGGCCGGTCCGAGGCTTTCACCTCATCAGGACGCAATCTGGCGCGCTCATCGCTCGCCGGGGTCTCACCACCACGGCCTGGACTCAGACTCCGCCTGAAGCGGCTGAGCTCGGAACCGCCGGCCCTCCGGGGGCAGACTCCACGTCAGGGGCTGATTTGGGGGTGTAGTCCTTGGGCGTCGAATCGGAGCGTGAGGACCAGCGGCTGAGGCGGAACTACTCCTCGATCCTTGCGAGGATCTCGCGCCACACGTCCGCCAGATCGAGCCGCTCGGCCCCACTCTTGGCGTGCAGCACCTCGACCATCTCCGGGCCCATGCGCTCGATCCGGAGGGGCCGGCTGGCCTGGGGCTTGCCTGTCAAGTACGCCATCCCGAAGGGGATCATCGGTTCCTAGGAGCGGGGAGAGACTCCCAGAAAGCCATTGATTCATCGAACCGCTCGTTGAATTCCGCGCGGAACTCCCGCAGTTCCCTGAGGAGGGCCCTAACCGCTTCACCGACCAGTCGAGTTTCGCGCTGGAGCCCTTCCCACCCGGAGGCCCGACGGCGAGATTCGGCGTATTCCTCCATGATCTCCTCGAAAGCTCTCTGCCCCTCGGCGGCCACCCTACAGCCCCTCGATCTCGCCGAGGCTCTCGGCCTCGAGGGCGCGCTCGAAGAGTCGGGTGAGCTCGTCGGAGGAGGCGACGGCGTCGAGGCGCGTCCTGGTCTCCTCGGCCAGCGATCCGAATCGGCGCTCCAGGAGATCGGCAACCAAGGTGCGCATGCCCTCCAGGCGCCCCTTCTCGATGCCTCGCTCGATGCCCTTCTCTATCCCTCTGGCTTCGCCCTCTGCCTTCAGCGTGTCGGCCCAGGTCATCTCCATGGCTCTCACCTCTCGGTTCGGTTCCGCGGCGGGCAGGCCGCTTCTCGGATGCCAACTACTTCTCTTCGACGGCCTGTAGGCGCCGGTCGAGGTCGGTGTAGCCAAGCCGGTTCCTGGACTCCACCTCCGTGAAGCGCTGGTCGACCTCCGTGCGGAACTCCTGCAGTTCCGATCTCACGGCCGCCACCCCTTCGGCGACGAGCTGGATTTTGCTCTGGAGGTCCTCGGCGAGCACGACGGAGTGCCGGCGAGTGTCGGTCAGTCCTTCCCGGACCTC
>CAZIIB010000493.1:0-3595 GCA_964539125.1 uncultured Thermoanaerobaculia bacterium
GTCTCGTTCTCGGCCCGAAGGCTCAGGGGCAGGCGTCTTGCGCGGCCCTACGCGCCCGCCGAGTGCACCCAGTCCGCCCCGAGCTGTCGGGCTCGATTCTCGAGACGCTCATCTGTCGTCCAGAGCTCAGCCTCTCTCGTCTCGGCGAGGGCAAGGTAGAACGCGTCGTAGGCCTTGGAGTGAGTCATCCGATCGGCCCAATCGAGCGCCGCCCGGCAGAGCGCGAGATCGCATGGGATGGACTCGATCTCCAGGGCAAAGAGATCCTCGACGGCTCGATCCGTCTCCTCGGGCGACATCTCCCCCAGGGATCGGAACTTGCGAAGTGCAGAGACCGCTTCCGCGATCCAGTGAGGCGGCGAGAGCAGGGCCCGGTCTTCGGCAACCCATGTCGCAAGCTGCCTGCGACACCCCTGGGACGAGGAGGAGGACAGCACGGCGCGCACGGCGTAGCTAGCGTCGATCACCAACGGGCGTGAGCCGGCGGATGAGCTCGTCATCCCTCTCCTCCCGTAGTTGGCGGATCACCTCCGCCGGGTTGATCTCGAGAGGCCGTCCGCCTCTCCTCTCCTGCGCGGCCCGGGCATGCTCCTCGATTCTCCCGAGAGCCCGAAGCCTGCGTTCGATCCGCGCCTGCGCCTCGTTGTGCCGACGCTCGAGGCCGTCATCCACCAGCGTGCGGATGAGCTCTGACAGGCTCGTCCCCTCCCGCGAGGCCAGGTCGCGCAGCGTCACGTGCTGGTCCTTCCGCAGGAGGATCTGGGTTCGGTGCAGTGGCTCAGCCATCGAGATGTCCTCCAATCGGAAGTATACATCATTGGTTACACACTCCCTCCGCTTGCAGAAGGGCGGTCGCTTCGTCGAGCCGCGCCCGGGCGTCGACGACCTCGGCGTCCACCGACAGCGTCCAGTCCCGGTAGGCATGTCGCAGCCGGGAGAACCACGCATCAACCAGGAGTGGAGCTCCATCGGTCCCGAGTTTTTCCGACCGTCGCGGAGAGGTCGTGGCTCAGCATGACCGCCCCCCGGCGTCGCTTGTTGACCCCCCTGGGCATCAAAGTTAAGCTGCTCTGAAGATGAGGGCACCTCGACGGCGACGGCCCCTGATGCGTCAGCTCGCAACCTGGCGGACGGATCGAGAGCGCCTGCGGAGCCTCGAGACGCGGGTCACCTACGTCGGAGCCCGGAGCACAAGGACATGCCTTCGTTCGCCGGACAACCCCGCCCCCGGGCCGACGCCTCGCTCTGTCCTCGAGAGCTGACGCGCGACAAGCCCAGGGTCGATGAGTGGCTCCGCGAGGCGATCCGACGGGGTGCCGTCAGCGAGCTTCGAGAGGGCGGCTTTCCCCGCTACGTCTGGTTCGAGCACGACGGCGTCGTCTACGAGGGCCGCCTGGTCAACCGGGGGCTCGGGCAGTACAAGGGCTATCCCCTCGAGCCTGGTCAGGGACCCAGAGGGCTCGGCGGTCTCTATGGCTGACCTCACCTTCGAGTTCGAGTGGGTGGACCCGGGAGGGGCGCGTGGGCCGGAGCTCCGCGCCACCTGGGCGCGTCTCGAGCTGACCGCCGCCGGAGAGATGATCACCCGCGTCCTCGACCAGCAGACGCGCAGTGTGCGCGATGCCCTCTACCTCCCCCTGTACCCGGTCGCGGAGTGGATCGCCTCGAACTGGTGGCGCCTGCTCTACGAAGGGCCTTCACCGCACCTGGCCGACGGCAACGGCTACAGCTCGCGGCACTGCCTCGCCGAGGCCGGCGAGGGGTTCGCCCTCCCCGCCCTGTCCCTGGAGCCCCAGGGGGAAAGCCTTCGCCTCTCGTGGACTCCCAGAAAGCCGCTCCGGACCCCCCTGGAGTTCCTCGGAGGCGGCGTCAGCTTCCTGGATCGCGAGGCCGTCCAGGCCGGCCTCCGGGAGCTGGTCGACGCGGTGGTGGGTCGTCTGGAGGAAGTGGGCGTGGAGGGGACCTTCCTTCAGGACGAGTGGCGTGCCCTCCGAGACCTCGAGCCGGACGAGGAAGAGTTCTGTCGGCTGGCCGCCACTCTCGGGCTCGACCCGTTCCAGGTGCCGGAAGACCTCGCGGGCAAGGTGATCGAGGCCGCGGAGAAGGTCCCGTTGGCGGTTCAGGAGGAGTTCTTCGCGTCCGCCGATCTCGAGATCCTGGTCGAGGAGGCCGGCGCGCTCCGAGAGACGGTGGATGCGGCCAGTTCTCCCCACGAGGGCCTGGAGCCGCTCCGGGAGCTACGAGCCTCGTTTCGGGCCTCCGGGCGTGCCGGTGACTCGTCGGTGCACTCGGCGGCGGGGCTTCCACCCCGGAAGCAAGGTTATGACGCGGCCCGGGCACTCCGAGCGGATCTCGAGCTTGACGGCTGTCCTCTAGCCTCGTTCGGCTCCCTCGCCGAAGCGTTGGGCGTCGGGGGCAGGGCGCTCGAGGGGGACATCCGGACGGCCCAGCGCTTGGTGACGGTGGATGGCCTCGTCGCGCTCGATCGCGAGGAGAGACCGGGCTTCGCCGTCAAGGCCGTGACCGAGCCCGCGCGCCGCTTCACCTTTTGCCGGGAGCTCTTCGAGTATCTGGCGACCTCCGGTTCGGCGCCGGCGATCGTCACCCGAGGAGCCACCCACCGCCAGCGAAGGAACCGGGCCTTCGCTGCCGAGCTCCTCCTCCCGTCAGCCGCTCTCCGGGACCGGTTTCCAGACGGACGTGCAACGCTCGAAGAGGCCAACCGGGTCGCGGACGAGTTCGCGGTCTCCTGGGCCGTGCTCAACCACCAGCTCGAAAACCACCGCATCGCCGAGATCATCCCGGGCTGATGCGGGCCCCCGCCGAACGCACCCGGTCCGCGCCGAGCCGTCGGGCCCGATTCGCCGAAAGGCAGACGGCGAGGCCCTCCGGAGGCTCCTCGATCCCTCGCGTCACTTCCACATCCGCGGATCGAAAGCGAACGCGGATCCGGTCCCGCAGCTCCTCGAGGCTCGGCGGCGCGCTCTGCAACAGCTTCTCGCTGCCGAGGACCTCATAGATCTGACTCGCGGTCGCCATCGGCTCGCTCAACCCTCACGAGTCCACTTGTCGAAGACGGCCCGGACCTCCTAGGCGCTGGCGAAGTCGCCGGCGTCCGCCCCCCGCACCCCCGCTCGAAGCTCCTCTACCTGCCACTCCTGAACCTCGAGATAGGAGCGAATGGCATCGGCTGCGAGCTCTGATGGAGATGCCGAAACCGCCGCTGCGAGGTGTTCCAGGCGCTCCTTGAGGTCGACTGGGAGGGCGACTCTGAGTGTGGTGGAGGCAGGAGTCGTCATGGTGGAAGAGAAGCTCAGGCGACGAGCTCGTACCGGATCGCTTCTTCAACCTGCGCGACCTCGACGCCATAGTCCTCCGCCAGGTCCTGGACGGACTCCCCGGCCTTGAGACGAGAGGCGATCACACCGGTGCGCACCGAGGTGCCGGCGATCACCGGGCGTCCGAAGGAGATTCGTGGGTCGACGACGACGATGCGGGGAACCTCCAGGGCGTCGCCGCGGCTGAACGGGAAGAGGCGAAGAGCGAGCCCCTGCGCGTCGTGCTCGATCCGGCGCAGGTGGGCTTCGAGGAGCTC
>CAZIIB010000494.1:0-3590 GCA_964539125.1 uncultured Thermoanaerobaculia bacterium
AGCGTACGGAAAGCGTACGTCGAGTAAAGCTTGGCACCTTCTTGGCCCCGGCCAAGGAAGTGCCGGGGGCTTCGCGAGACGGTGCCTACGTCGAGGAAGAGCAACGCCGCCCGCGGCGGGAAGGAACGCCAGGACGCGTTACTCGAGGGTCGAACGGACCCCTGGCCGGGCGGTGCCTTGACCACGGTCAGGCTGGCGCCGTCGAGGACCTCCACGGGGGCGACGACCTCGACCGTGCCGCCCGTGCGCAGGGTCAGGTCGGCTCCGCTGTCCAGGAAGACGTTCGGGCCGAGGACGATTTGGAAACCGATTCCCCGTGGGGGACCTCGTTCTGGCGAGGAGCCGTCGCTCGAGTCTACGAGCAGGGCGACCCGGCGATCTCGGCGACGAAGCTCGCCCCGCTCTCCACCTTGAACCCGCTTCCCAGCACGACGCGCGTGCCGGCGCGGAAGGTGACGTCGGCGCCGGTCTTCACCGTCACTCCCTCCACCGTGCGCAGGCTCACCGCCGCCTTGCGGGTCTGGGTTCCCGAGAGGTCGACGGAAGCCAGGACCATGTCCGCCGGACAGGCACCCGAAGGACAGAGCTTGCCGTAGGTCGTCTCCCAGCGGCCGGACTCGACGGTCTCCTTGCTGCCGTTCCCGTCGCAGTCGAGCGAAATGGTGCTGCCGGTGCTCATGGCGCGCTCGTTGTATACCCAGAAGCAGCCGTCCACCGGGTCCACCGCCGTGCCGGAGTAGTCGCCCCACCGATTGCTGCCACAGAACGTGCGCTCGTAGGAGGCCGCCCCGGAGGCCAGGGTGGCCGAACCGCTGGTCGTCCCTGCCGCGTCTCCCGGATCTCGGGTGGTGTAGTAGGAGCCTGCGTAGATCGACGACGCGGAGCCGGAGAAGCCGATGGCCACCTGGCCCACGCCGTTCACCGCGATGGACGGGAAGAAGGTGGAGGTGTTGGTGGCGATGTCCTCGCCCAGCACCACGCCCTGGTCCGCGATCGTCAGGGACGCGAGGTTGCTGGTGTCGATCTCCCACCAGTAGGCGGTGGCCTCCCCCGAGTCCGGGTCGCCGCTCTTCGGGTCGATGGTGGAGGTGAGCCAGAGCGAGTCGTCGTACCACACGGCGTCCAGCGCGCGGCGGTCGTTGGTGTCGATGAGAGCGGAGCTTCCGCTCTGCGGGGCGCCGGGCAGCGCCCCGGGAAAGTCCTCCTTGTCCCCGAAATCCACGGACGCCTGGGTGAAGGTGGGGCTCCCCAGGGGATCGTCGAGGCGCACCACCTGCACGGCCTCCGTCGACCCGTTGGTCATGCCGGAGTAGGACACGAGAAAGGTCCCCACCCCGGCGGGGGCGTCGCCGTACATGTGGGCCGGCTGGGTGGTGGTGGCGACACCTCCACCGGCGTAGGGGTCGAGCTTGCTCACGCTCACCGAGCCGCCGTCGTAGAAGCCGCCGCTGCCCAGACCCTTGTCGACCACCCACAGGCGCACCCCGCCGTAGCCGCCTCCGTTGGCGGAGAAGCTGAACATGTTGGCGGTGACGTAGACGGCTTGGTCGTCGACGGCGAAGCCCGGGTAGTCGGCCCAGCGGGGAATGCTGCTGATGGTCGTCTTGGCGTTGATGGCCACCTGGTACCAGGTGCCCAGCGGGTCGGCGTCGTCCGATACGGCCAGGAAGATCCTGGACTGCTCGGTGGCACCACCGGCTCCATCGTCGAGCCGTTCCAGGGTGACCACCAACCAGCGCCCGGCGTACTGGTCGAAGATCACCTTGGGGTCGAAGGTGAAGGTGTCGGGGGACAGAGCGGAAAAGAAATCGTCGAGCGCGGTGTCCGCGAGCAACGTGCCCGTCTTGTCGTGTACCCGCAGGGTGACGTTGACCACGTTGAGGACGTCGTTGGGTCCCGCCGCGGCGCTGGAGTCGGGGGGGATGAACACGTAGCCGCCGGTGTTGGTGGCGTTGTCGTCGAAGTCGGTGGAGGCGAAGGACGTGGACAGGCTGGGCGCCGCAGGCGCTACCGCTGGAGAGAACGCGGCATGGGCCGACGAAGCGGGGTCGGCGGAGGCGGGGCGAGCCCCGACACCGACGAAGGAGGAGCCCTTCACGGTGGGGATCTCGGCGGCGAAGTAGCCGAGGGCCTGGGGCCTGGTGTCCGGATGGTAGGCGGCCGGTGGCTCGAACACCTTCACCGACAGGGCCAACGGCGTCATCCAGCGGGGTGGCACAGGCGGCAGCCGCTTCGCCCCGGGAAGGGCGTAGACCTCCGGCTCTTCCGAGACCCGGGTCACCGGTAGGGCGTGCTCGGTCGCCTCGGAGGAGGCGATCTCGGCGGCGGCTTCCTGCGGAGCCGAGGCCGGGCTCTCGGCAGTCACCGGCCGCGCGTTGGGCCCGGCGCTGCAGCCGGCCAAAATCATGAGAGCAACAGCGGGGACGATCGATAGGACGATCGAGAACGACCGCGACGGTTCGGGCGCAGAGCTCACCATGACGACCCTCCTGTTCCGATACGATGAAGCAATTGAGTATACAACATACTCTCCAGAAGCTCAAGGCCTGCCGCCGACCGGTCGTGTCGTCACGGCGCCTTGGCGAATTCCCGAGCCGATCCTGGCGCTCCGACGCAGGCGTAGCGGTGCCTCCGTCGAGGAAGAGCAACGCCGCCAGCGGCGTGAAGGACCGTCGGTGAGCTCGCCGAGAACCTACGCCGGCGTATACTAGCTCCGGGAACCGTCGCGGCCCTGCACTCCTGCGGGGCCGCAAAGTCTCTTACTGGAATGAGGGGAATAGGATGGGATTCATCTCCAAGATTCTCGACACCCTCGGTCTCGGCGGCTCGGATACCGCCGCCGCGCCCACCTCCCCACCCGCCACCGCGCCCCAGAGCCCCGCAACGGCTCCGTCCGCGCCACCGGCGCCTACGCCCGTCGCCGTCGTCGACGTCGTCGCGCAGCTCGAGCAGCGCGCGGCGGCCAACCCCCAGAAGCTGAACTGGCGCACGTCCATCGTCGACCTGCTGAAGCTCCTCGAGATCGACAGCAGCTTCGCGGCGCGCAAGGAGCTGGCCACCGAGCTGGGCTGCCCGGCCGAGCTCATGGGCGACTCGGCCAAGATGAACATCTGGCTGCACAAGACCGTGCTGGCGCGGATCGCCGCCAACGGCGGCAACGTACCCGAGGACCTCTTGAGCTGAGCCGGCGGCGCAGCCACCCAACCCAAGGAGCAGCCAAGTGCAGATCACGGACATCCTCGCCCAGATGGGCGGCCTCCAGTCGATCGCGGGGGAGCTGGGCATCAGCGAGACCCAGGCGGCGAGCGGGGCTGCTGCGCTCGCTCCGGCCATCCTCGGCGGATTCAAGAAGCAAGCGCAGTCCCATCCCGCCGGCCCCGAAGGGCTCGGCAGCCTGCTCGGCCAGCTCGGCGGCGGCGGCCTGCTCGACGACGTGCTGGGCCCGCAGCCGACGAACGTCAACCGCGGCAACCAGGTTCTCGGACAGATCTTCGGCACGAAGGACGTGAGCCGTGCGGTCGCGCACAGCGCGGCCTCTCAAACCGGGCTCGAACCGTCCCTGCTCAAGAAGATGCTTCCCATGCTGGCGA
>CAZIIB010000495.1:0-3103 GCA_964539125.1 uncultured Thermoanaerobaculia bacterium
GGCCGCCGGAGGCCCGGGCGGTCTCGAACGGGTCGTCCAACAAACGCTCGAGGCCGGCGATCGCCGAGCGCTCGCCGAGCTGCCCCACCAGCGTGGCCGCCTCCGCCCGGATCGCCGGCGAGGGCGAGGCGAGGAGGCGGACGAGCTCCGGAGCCACCGGCCTCTCGCCGGCGCGCCCCCGGGCGAGCAAGAGCCAGTCCCGCAGCGCGCCCTCGGCCTGCTCGCTCGCCTTTCGGAGATCGGCCGGGTCGCCGGCGCCCCGGGTGGCGAGCGCCGAGACATACCCCCACGCCGCGAGCTCCGGGGCGGAGAACCAGGCGCCCTCCGGAGCCGGCTCGCTCGTGGGCTCTTCGAGCTCGCGAGCCAGGGCGGTCGAGAGGAGCTCGATCGCCCGCCCATCCGGAACCTCCGGGTCGTCGGCCAGCCGGGCGGCGGCGGCCATGCGCTCCCGCAGAGCCCCGCGGGTCAGCGCTTCGAGGGCCGGATCCCGGTGGCAGGCGCCGACGGCGAGGAGGAAGCCGGCCAGGACCGGGAACACGGCCCGTTGCCAGGCGCCGCCCGAGTGCCGGTGTCGCGTCTTGCTCATCGGTCCCAGTCTACCGGTCGCCGCCCCGAGAACCCTCGACCGGCGACTACGTATTCAGGTCTACGGGATGACCAACGTGGGGAACCGATTCCAACGCGCCCGCTCCTTCGTCCGCGAGTACACCGCCGGGGTCCATTCTCGCGACCTCCAGCGGCTCTTCCGGCAGGACGCGAGCGAGGCCTACCAGGTCCTCACCCGGGACCAGCCGGCGGTGCCGCCCGACGCCGAGGGCCTCCGCGCCTTCTTCCGGCGCACGAAGATCCTCTTCCTCGGCCTCTCCTACACCCTCTCGCCGCCCCGCCGCCTGCTCTTCGCCCTCGCCGTCGTCCTCGCCCTCATGGGAGGTTGCGAGATGAGAGTGTGGCTGAACGGGCATCGGATCCAGCTCGACGCCAGCCGGGGGGTGCTCCTGCTGAGCATCCTGCTCCTGGTCTTCCTCCTCGCCCTGGAGCTGGTCGACCGCATCCGGGTACGCGATGAGCTCGAGGTCGCCCGCGAGCTCCAGGGCCAGATCCTCCCGGGCGCGGCGCCGGTGCTCCCCGGCTACCACTTCGCCCACTCCTACCAGACCGCCAACGAGGTGGGCGGCGACTACTACGGCTTCCACCTTCTCCCCGACGGCCGGCTGGTTCTGGTGGCCGGCGACGCCAGCGGTCACGGCATCGCGGCCGGCCTCCTCATGGTCATCGCGCACGCCACGATCGACCTCGCCGCCGGCCTCGACCCGCGCCCCGAGAAGGTGGCGCCCCTGGTCAACAAGGCGATCGGCTCGGCGGGAGGGAACCGGGCCTTCTTCACCCTCTTCTACGGCCTCCTCGAGCCGGTCACCGGACGCATGGACTATCTGTGCGCCGGCCACCCCTTCCCGCTGCTCCGGCGCGCGGGCGGCACCGTGGTCGAGCTCGGGCGCGGCGCCCTGCCTCTGGGAGTACGGCCGACGATCGAGCCGCAACCGGATACCGCGACCCTCGAGCCCGGGGACCTGCTGCTCCTCTACAGCGACGGCCTCCCCGAGCAGGTCCGGCCGAGGACCGGCGAGGCCTTCGGCTTCGACCGCGTACGCCGGCTGGTCGAGGCCGGAGGATCGGCCGAGGAGCTCCACCGACGCATCGTCGACGCCTTCGGCGCCTTCGTCGGGGAGAGCCCGCGAGGCGACGACGTCAGCCTGGTGGTCGTCGAGCGGGTGCCGGCGCCCGTCGGATAACCTGGGGCCGATGAACGCCCTGGAGATCACCGCCGAGCAGGGCCGCCGACTTCCGCCCTTCGCCCGCGGTGTCGTCTGCGAAGCTCTGGGCGCGGCGCCGGCGCCGGCGCCGGCGCTCCGGGGAACCTGGCTCGAGCGGCCCGCTGCGACCTTCGTCACCCTCCACCTCGGCGGCGCGCTGCGCGGCTGCATCGGCTCGATCCGCCCGCGCCGCACGCTGATCGACGACCTGCGGAGCAACGCGCTGGCCGCGGCGTTCGGCGACCCCCGCTTTCCGCCCCTGACCGCTCTCGAGGTCGCGCGCGAGAGGCTGGGGGTCTCGGTCGCTCTCCTTTCGCCGCTGGTACGCTCCGCGGTGGCCTCTGAAGCCCAGCTCCTGGCGAGCCTCGAGCCGGGCTCCACCGGCCTTCTGATCGAGTGGCGTCACACCGCCGGGGTGTTCCTGCCGGAGGTCTGGACGCATCTCCCCGAGCCGGCGCGTTTCCTGCGCGCGCTCAAACGCAAGGCCGGCCTGGCCGATGACTTCTGGGCTCCGGACCTCGTGGCCTGGACCTTCACCACCCGCAGTTGGAGCGATCCGGAGGCCGGCGTCGACCCTTGACCCGGATCAGCCGAGGGAGCCCACGCGCTCAGCGCGTTGCGCCGGGGTCCGCCGCTCGGTGACGGTCACCGCGACCAGGATGGCCGCCAGCACCAGGGCGAAGTGGGCCCGGGCGAGCATCGCTCACGGGCTTTCCGGCGTGCCCTCTTCGAGGACCTGCCGGGCCAGACCGGCGAGACCGGTGTAGATCCGGTCGAAGCTCGTCTGGGCCGCACCGTGGCTGCCGTGGGTCATGCGGGCGAACCGCCGGGCCTGGATCTCGGCGTGCTGGTCGAGCAAGTCGACGGTGAGGTCGGTGTAGTGCTCCGCGTAGAGGTTGGCCGGCAGCGCGCCGAGGCCGTTGTCGGCGAGCAGGTTGGCGACGCCGGCGATCTGCTCGCGGTCGAGGTGCAGGACCATGGGGTCGCCGTATCCCTCGGTCCCCAGGTAGGGCCTCACACTGACCCGCTCGCCTCGGAGCCGCATCAGGAACGCCGGCTCCCCGCGCTGGATCGCCGCCGCCTCGGGTTTGTGGTGCAGCAGCAAGCCAAGAGTCTCGGGAGCGAGGGCCCCGCTCGCGACCTTCTTCAGGCCGTCGGTCATGTTGAGGGCCCGGAGGCCCTTCTCACCCGGGGCGCGGCAGAGATCGAGGATCCCCTCGGCGAGCCCCCGGAGCTCCTGCGACTGGGGCCCGTCGGAGAGGTGGTTGGCCTGCTTGGTGACGCCGTCCAGG
>CAZIIB010000495.1:3113-3588 GCA_964539125.1 uncultured Thermoanaerobaculia bacterium
CAGGATGACGCGGCAGGTGACCCGCAGGATCGAGTCCTCCGCCTCTCGCGGCCCCTGTCCCGGCCCTTGCGGCACCGGGATCTCGTCTTCCTCGCTGCCGAACATCTCCGGCATGGTCGGAAAGTGGGCCTTCTCGAAGAGCCCCAGAACCGCGGCGAGCTGCTCGCGGTCGAGCTCGAACTGGCGTCGTCGCTGCCAGATTCCCACACCGTTGCCGAACAGCTCGACCCGCTGGAATCCGGCGTCCTCGGCGCACTCGGTCGTGACGTGGAGCTCGTGCCACCCACCGCCCTCGGCGAGCGCCCGGTCGAGGGCGCTCGTCATGGCCCGGGCGAGCTCCGGGTCGACTCGCCGATCCGCTTCGCGCTCGGCCTCGGCCTCGCTCTCGGGCTCGGCTCGACCTCCCTGGCGGGCGAGGCCCCCCACGGCGGCTCCTCGGGCCTCGGCCGGCGACCGCACGTCTCGCGGGCCGCCG
>CAZIIB010000496.1:0-3581 GCA_964539125.1 uncultured Thermoanaerobaculia bacterium
GCTCTCCGGTCCAGGGCTCGAGCGGCACGATCTACGCTCGCACCGGCGGCAAGCTCTTCGAGGCGTCGACCGACCTCGCCAAGACGGCGGCCACGCCGGCGGCCGAGTGGCGTTCGCGGTCGTGGACCGATCTGCACTCCTACGAGGTCAGCCGCTTGACGGCGGACCAGCCCGAGCCCGGATCGGGCTCCAGCTCGGGCGGACAGCTCGTCCTGACCCGGGAGGGTACCGACTGGTTGCGGACGGCGAAGGGGTCTGCCGAGACGATCCCCTACACGGCGGCGAGCGATCTCCTGTTTGCGGTGGCCGACGCCAAGGGCGACCTGCCGGAGACGCCCCCCGCGAGTCTCGGCAAGCCGGTCCTCACCCTGACGCTCTCCGGAGAGAAGGGAGCCCGGGAGACCCTGAGCCTGTTCGCGGCTGGCGAGCACGGCTACCCGGCCCGCTCCTCGGTCCGCGACGCCGTGCTCCTGCTCTCGAAAGAGACCGGCGACGGCGTGCTCCACGCCCTCGACGCGGTGCGCAAGGCCAAGCCGGTGGCGAAGGACGAGGCGAAGAAGGACGACGGCGGCACGAGCTGAACCGCGGGCCGGGGAAGGTCCCCGCCCGGCCTGCGTTCGGTTCCGGGACACTCCGTCCCGCGAGCGGACGCGCGCCTCCGGCCGGCGCCGTCGAGCGTCCAGCAAGTTCTTTCCTTCCTTGAGTTATGCCGGGTGCACCCGCTGGCACGAGGGCTGCTAGAGTGGGTGGAGAAAGGAGCAGTGCATCATGGGCATGGACATCGAGCGAAAGGACTTCAAGAAGAAGCGCCGCAACAAGCGCATCATCTACGGCGTGGTCGGGGTGGTCGTGCTGGTCCTGGTGACCCTGGGCATCTCGAGCCTCGAGCCCGCCGCCATGAGCGTCTCGCGGCAGAGTGTGTGGGTGGGGGAGGTCCAGCGCGGCTCGATGATCCGCCAGGTGCGGGGGCCGGGTTCGCTGGTGCCGGAGGAGATCCGCTGGATCACCACTTCGGTCGAAGGACGGGTGGAGGAGATCCACCTGAAGGCCGGGGTCAAGGTCGAGCCGGACACGGTGATTCTCGAGCTCACCAACCCTCAGCTCGAGCAGCAGGTCGAAGACGCCCGTCTCGCCCTCAACGCCGCCAAGGCCGACCTCTTGGACCTCAAGGTCCGGCTGCAGAGCGACCTGCTCAACCAGCAGGCCTCGGCGGCGGCGATCGAGTCCGACTACAGCGAGGCCGAGCTCCAGGTCGAGGCCAACGAGACCCTCGACCAGGACGGCCTGATCCCGAAGATCGACCTCAAGCGCTCGCGCATCCGCTCCCAGCAGCTCGAGAAGCGGGTCAATCTGGAGCACCAGCGGCTCGACAAGGCCCGGGAGTCGCTCCAGGCGCAGCTCGACGCCCAGAAGGCCCAGCTCGCCCAGGCCGAGGCCCTGTACAAGCTCCGCCGCCAGGAGGTCGACTCCCTCCGGGTGCGGGCCGGCCTCTCCGGCGTGCTCCAGGAGGTCCCGGTCGAGGTCGGCGAGCGGGTCAACGCCGGAACGGTCCTCGCCCGAGTGGCGAAGCCCGAGGACCTCAAGGCCGAGCTGCGGATCGCCGAGACCCAGGCGAAGGACATCGAGATCGGCCTGCCGGCCAAGATCGATACCCGCAACGGGATCGTCCCGGGTCACGTCTCCCGCATCGACCCGTCGGTCCACGAGGGCACGGTGACCGTGGACGTGGCTCTGGAGGGCGCCCTGCCGCCCGGTGCCCGCCCCGACCTCTCCGTCGACGGCACGATCCAGATCGAGAAGCTCGACGACGTGCTCTACGTGGGCCGGCCCACCTACGGGCAGGCCAACAGCCAGGTGGAGCTGTTCAAGCTGATCGACGACGGCAACATGGCGGTGCGGGTGCCGGTGAAGCTGGGCCGGGCCTCGGTGGACACGATCGAGGTGGTCGAAGGGCTCGACGTGGGCGACAAGGTGATCCTGTCCGACACGTCCCAGTTCGACGAGGTCGACCGCATCAAGCTCGAGTGATCTGGGGCGAAACAGGGTGCCGTATACTCGAGCAAAGGCTGAACAGCGAAACACATCGGGCCCCCAGACCGTACTAACTCCCGACACCGAACGAAGCGGCGACCGCGTACAGCAGGACAAGGAGAGAGACCGATGAGCGAAGACACCCGATCCCTGATCCACCTCGACGGCATCACCAAGGTGTTCTTCACCGAGGAGGTGGAGACCCACGCCCTGGCGAACATCCACCTCGAGATCGAGGAAGGCGAGTACGTCTCGATTGCCGGCCCTTCGGGCTGCGGCAAGACGACTCTGCTGTCGATCCTCGGCCTGCTCGACACGCCGACGAGCGGCGAGTACTGGCTCAATGGCAAGCAGGTGGCGAACCTCTCCTTCTCCGACCGGGCGCGCATCCGTAACCGTGAGATCGGGTTCATCTTCCAGGCGTTCAACCTGATCGGCGACCTGACGGTGTTCGAGAACGTCGAGCTGCCGCTGGTCTACCGGGGCGTCTCCTCCGGCGAGCGCAAGAAGCGGGTGCTCGAGGCCCTCGAGCGGGTGGGTATGGCCCACCGGACCAAGCACTACCCCTCCCAGCTTTCCGGCGGTCAGCAACAGCGCGTGGCCGTGGCCCGCGCGGTGGTCGGCCGGCCGTCGATCCTGCTCGCCGACGAGCCCACCGGGAACCTCGACTCGAAAAACTCCGACGCGGTGATGACCCTGCTCGACGAGCTCCACGGCGACGGGGCTACGATCTGCAGCGTGACCCACGACCCGCGCTATGCCAGGCACGCGCAGCGGGTCGTCCACCTGTTCGACGGCCGGATCGTCGAGGAGCAGGAAGCCGCGGCGCGAGCCGAGGAGGAGCTCCGTCAGGCCGGCTGGGACCTGCGCTGAGACGCCGGGGATCGATTCCCACGCTCTGACCTCTCTGCACCGACCGGCCGGGGGCCCTTCCGCCTCCGGCCGGTCGCGTCTCGCGGGCGCCCTGCGCCCTGCGTAGAATGGGCTCCGTGAGCCGCCCCACCCCGCCCCGTGTGCTGGTCGCCGACGACCAGCAGGACGTCCTGGACGCCCTCCGCCTGCTGCTCAAGGGGGAGGGCTACGGGGTCGAGACCGCGAGCTCTCCCGCGCGGGTCCTCGAAGCGGTCGGCTCCCAGGAGCTCGACGCCGTCCTCATCGATCTCAACTACGCCCGCGACACGACCTCGGGCCGCGAGGGCCTGGAGCTCCTCGACCAGCTCCGCTCGGCCGATCCCGGTCTGCCGGTGGTCGTCATGACCGCATGGGCGAGCGTCGACGTGGCGGTGGAGGCGATGCGCCGCGGCGCCCGGGACTTCATCGAGAAACCCTGGGACAACGCCCGGCTGCTCTCGATCGTCGCCACCCAGGTGGAGCTCGCCCGGGCGCTTCGCCGCGGCCAGCGCCTCGAGGCCGAGAACCGCCTGCTCCGGGGCGACGGGACGCGCCTGGTGGCCGACGCGCCCGCCATGCGCCCGGTCCTCGAGCTGGTCGAGCGGATCGGGCCGTCGGAGGCGAACGTGCTCATCACCGGCGAGCACGGCACCGGCAAG
>CAZIIB010000497.1:0-3581 GCA_964539125.1 uncultured Thermoanaerobaculia bacterium
CGTTCAGCACCACCTCTTCCTCGCCTGGCGGCCGCAGGCCCTTGCGGGCGAGCTCGGACAGGACCTCCCCGGCGGTCTTCTTCTGCGCCGAGGCCAGTGCCTTGGCTGCGCCGAGGACGTCCTCGTCGATGTCGAGCGTCGTTCTCATGGGACGAGTCTAGCATCAAGCATCAGATGAGGCCTCAACTGGCTCCGCCAGATCGTCTGTAGCACCAGCCCTTCAACTTGTCATCCCGACCGGAGGATCAGGCTCTGCCTGAGCTGTAGTGGAGGGATCCGGGGGAAGGCGGCAGGGCAGGGGGAACTCCGTTGCCTCCGCCAAGAAGCGAGAACGCGAGAAGGTTCCACCCACCTTTCAGCATCGAAGTTCACGGAGCCGATGCTAGAAGCCGTGGGGATCGGCGCTGGACGTCGGCCCGCACCTTCCCCGCCAACCTACTCGCCGAAGATCCGGGCGACGGGAAGCGAGAAGCCGGGAAGCACGTCGCCTCCTTCGAGGTCGTCGTCCGCTCCGAGGTCGAGCGGGGCCGCCCCGGGCCGGTGGACGGTGACCATCTGCTCCCGGGGGCGGACGATCCAGACCTGGCGCGAGCCGGCGTCCAGGTAGTCGCGGACTTTGGCGTCCACCTGGGGCGCCGGGTCACCGGGTGAGACCACCTCCACCGCCAGATCCGGCGCGCCCTCGAAGTAGCGTTCCCGGTCGGTCACCTGCGCTACCCGCTCCCGCGCGACGAAGGCGGCGTCGGGGGCGCGGACCGTGTCGGGGCTTCGGAAGAGGACGAAGCCGGTCTCGGCGCCGCAGACGACTCCGGCGCCCTGCTCCTCAACCCAAGCTTGGAGATAGAAGCCGATTCTGGACACATGAACGCCGTGGCCGAAGCCCGCCGGGGGCTCGCGGATGAGGTCGCCGCGAACGAGCTCGGCCCGGATATCCGAGAGCGGAAGGTGGGCGAGGTCCTCGGCGGAGAGAAACGGGTGGATCTGGGGCTCGGTCATCATGCCCTGAAGTGGTGCCAGGTGAGTAGAGGTCGGCTTCGGGAAGCCCCTGGAAACGCTGCGGAAATCCGGGTGTCGATCGACACCTGTGGCACAGCACGGAACTGATGGGGCTTCTCGTAGACCCCTTTGGTATCGTCGCGCCATGACCGA
Organism: uncultured Thermoanaerobaculia bacterium; assembly: GCA_964539125.1. GTDB lineage: Bacteria > Acidobacteriota > Thermoanaerobaculia > Multivoradales > DATKCC01 > CAVUBL01. The sequence continues at coordinate 1,150 of CAZIIB010000497.1, forward strand.
GCTCTCAGAGCGCATCACCGTCGATCCCGAGCAATGCGGTGGTCGGCCGTGTATCCGGGGGATGCGGATCCGGGTGAGCGACGTCATCGACCTGCTCGCCCGTGCGAATGGCCGTTCCCGGTGCGACCGGAGGAGTGGCCGCCGCTCCGCGCGAATGGGCAGGTCTCCGGAGTAGCACTTGCAGGCGACAGCCGACGACGGTCCGAGGTCTCGTCCGAGCCGCGACGACGCCGCCGATCCGACCAGGGCCGCGAACGGTCTCGGGCAAGCCACCCGCATTCGCATCGCCGGCCTGCTGCTCGCCCTGGTCGCTGCCACCCCGGCTCTCGCACTTCCCGCAACGAGCCTGGAGGTCGCGCAAGGCTGGGTCGCCCGCTCGTGGACCCAGAAGGACGGGCTGCCGGTCGTCGGCGTCAACTCCCTGACGCAGGGTGAAGACGGCTACCTGTGGCTGGCGACCTTCGGTGGCCTGGTCCGCTTCGATGGCGCTCGGTTCACCACCGGCGATGGCGTGGCCGAGCCCGGGCCGGCGGACGGGCGTTTCACCGGGATCTGGCGAGGGAAGGGTGGCGCTCTTTGGCTGGCGACCGGCACTCGGTTCCTGACTCTCTTCCAGGACGGCCGATGGTCGAACCAAGAGCCCGAGGCCGGAGTCGACTCCTTCCTCCGGGCCGTCTGTCGGACGCCGGCGGGGACGCTTCTCTTCGGGATCGGGTCGAGCGTCTTTCCGGAGGAGGAGGGTCAGCTCGGGCCTCCTCTGATCGCGGTCCCCGGCGAGCGCATTCAGGCCCTCGATTGCTCGACCCCTGACCTCTGGATCGGCACCGTCGAGGGAGGCGTCTACCGCGCTTCTCGAGGACCCCGCCCACCCCACCCACAGCTTCAACCCGTCCTCGCGCGGTCGGGACCGGTCCGGGCCCTCCTGTACCGGGCCCCGACCCTCTGGATCGGGACCGATCGGGGTCTCAGGCGTTGGTCGGCCGACCGGCCCGGGCTCGTCGAAACGGTCGCGCCCCAGGCCGTGCTCCGCCTGGAGGGCAACGCCGACGGCGTCGTGTTCAGCAGCGTGGAGGGCATCTTCCGATACCGGGACTCTCTGACCCCGGTCGCCGCGGTACCGGACCTGAGGAGCGACCAGCCGCTTCAGATGGTCTACCAGGGTCGTACCTGGAGCGTGCTCGGCAACGAGCTCTGGTCGGCCGGGAAGAGGGTGCTCCGCGTACCGTCCCTCATCCGCAACCTGTTTGCCGATGACGAGGGAAGCCTGTGGGTGGCAACCACCCGCGACGGTCTCGTCCGCCTGCGCCCCTCCCTGTTCGCGCATCCCGGAGCCGGCGCCGGATCGTACGGTTCCGCGTACCCCATCGCCGAGGGACCGGACGGACGGGTCTGGGTCGGCTTCGACCACAGCACGCTGCTGCGCATCGACCCGGATGGTTCGACCACGCGGCTTTCGGCGCCGCTTCTGGACACCGTCCGGACGGTGCTGCCGGAGGCGAAGGAGACCTTGGTGGGCGGCGTCGGCCTGTGGCGGGTTCGAGGAAACCGGTTGCTGAGGGTCCCGGTGGGCGACGGGTGGGGATTCCGCTACCTCGCTCTCTACCGAGACCGTAGCGGAGTGCTCTGGGCGGGCACCTTGGAGAACGGAGTCCTGCGGCGGCGCGACGACGGCTCCTGGCAGATCTTCCCACCGGGCCGGGCCGGCCTGCCCGATGTTCCGGTCCGCTTCTTCTTCGAGGACTCCACCGGGACTCTCTGGGCCGGCACCGAGGGTGCTGGGCTTCTTCGGGTCAGGGGAGACCGCTTCGAGCCTCTGGGCCGGCGACAGGGACTGCCGAGCGACCTGGTCCGGGACCTCTGGGACGATGGTCGGGGAAACCTCTGGGTGGCGACCGAGGACCGGGGCCTGGTGCGCCTGAGGCTGCCACCGAGCGGCGCCCTGCAACCGCTCGACGTCGCGGTGGTGGATCGCCGCCGCGGTCTCCCGATGACCGGCGTGCACCGGATCCTCCCCGACGGTTCCGGGCGGCTGTGGCTGAGCTCGAATCAGGGGATCTCCGTCGTCGACTACGAAGCCCTGACTGCGGTGGCGGACGACCGGCTCGCCGAGCTGCCGATCGTACGCTACACCGCGGAGGACGGGCTTCCTGCCACCGAGGCCAACGGCGGAGTCCAATCGGCGGGGACCCGCACTCGAGACGGGCGACTCTGGTTTCCGACCGTCGCCGGCTACCTGTCGATCACGCCCGGAAAGTTTCCGGCGAAGCTCCGTCCCCTGCGGGTGATCATCGAAGGGCTCAAGGGTCCGGGGCCCACCGCGGAGCTGCGACCGCCGCCCTCCTCGGGACAGGCCCTCGAGCTAGAACGAGGAGCGCGTGCCTTCGAGGTCTGGTACACCGCTCCCACCTTCGTGGCCCCGGACCGCACCCTCT
>CAZIIB010000498.1:0-3578 GCA_964539125.1 uncultured Thermoanaerobaculia bacterium
GGATCGCCTTCTCCGACGTCGCCGCCGAGACCGGCACCGCCGACACCGGCTGGGGGTGGGGCGGGAAGTTCCTGGACTATGACAACGACGGCTGGCTGGATCTCTACGTCGCCGACGGGTGGGTGTCGGCGGGTCCCGAGAACTACGTGCTGGACGTCTTCGAGCTGATCGTGCGGAGCTCGGAGGACGATACGATCGACCTCTCCGACGCGCGCAACTGGCCACCGATGGGAAACAAGAGCCTGTCCGGATACGAGCACAACCGCCTCTTCCACAACGAGGGCGGCGCCCTCTTCCGGGACGTGGCGAAACGCCACGGCGTGGACTCGATCCGCGACGCCCGTGGCGTGGTGGTGGCGGACTTCGACGGCGACGGCCGCCAGGACCTCTTCGTGACCAACGCCGGCGCCGCGCCCGACCTCTACCGCAACGTCGCCCCCGCCGGGCCGCACTGGCTCGAAGTCGTCCTCGGGGAGCCCGGAGAGAACCGGGAGGCGGTGGGCGCCCGCGCGACGGTCTCGGCCGGCGGCGCGACCCGCCTCTCGTTCGTCGACGGCGGCAACGGCTTCGGCGGGCAGAGCGCCCGCCGGATCCACTTCGGCCTGGCCGGGGCGGCGGCCGCCGAGCGCCTCGTCATCGACTGGCCGGGCGGTGGGCGGAGCGCCTTCGAGAGCCTGCCGGCGGATCGGGTCTACCGGATCGAACGCGACGGGCCGAGGGACCTCCCGGCCCGGGGAGCCCCACGATGACCACTCTCCGACCGATGCGCCGGCACGACTGGATCCCGGCGCTCGCCCTGACGCTCGTCGCCGTCGGCTGCGCCTCCGCGCGCCCGGCCCCCGCGCCGCCCCCGCCGCCGGGAGCGCAGGCCTACCACCGGGCGGTCGAGGCCGCCGGCGGCGACCCGGAGGCCGCCCTGCCCCTCTTCGAGGAGGCCCTCCGGGCGGCCCCCGACGACCTGCGCTACGGCGCCGACTACCGCCAGGCGGTGATCGCCGCGGGTGCCTACGACCGGGCGATCGACTTCTTCACCGGTCTGGTCGCCGAGCACCCGGACGCCGCCGATCTGCGCTTGAATCAAGGCTTCGCCTACGTCGACAAGATCCCGGCCGCCGGCTCGGTGACCGCCGTGATCCTGGCCAACAAGGCGATCGAAGCGTTCACCGCCGCCCTGGGACTCCGCGAGACGTGGCTCGGCCGCTACAGCCGGGGCAACGCCTACGTCTACTGGCCCCCCATCTTCCACCGGACGAAGCTCGGCATCGCGGATCTCGAACGCGCCATCGAGCTCGCCGGCCAGGAGAGCCCGAAGCCTTACCAGGCCCGCGCCTGGGCCGCCCTGGGCGACGCCTACTGGCGCCTGGGCGATCTCGACACGGCCCGGAAGACCTGGCGCGAAGGGCTCGAGCGCTACCCCGGGGCCTCCTACCTCGAGCACCGCCTGAAGCTCGACGACGGCGCCTTGAAGGACTTCCTCGGCAAGCTCTACCAGGTCGGCTCGCGGGTGGACACGAGCCTGTCCGAGATCTGGGAGGCGGAGTGAGCCGCGGCGCGCCGGTGGCCCTCGCCGCCGTCCTGGCCGCGGGCCTTCTCCTCGGCGCCGCACCGCCGGCCCCTCCGCCCGCCGCCACCTCCGCGGCCGGGCCGCCGGCGATCCGCTTCGAGGAGGTGGGCGCCGCGGCGGGAGCGCGCTTCGTCCACTCGACCCGGAGCTTCGGCCAGCGCCACAAGGCCGACGTCCTCGAGATGTTCACCGAGGGGGGCGCCGCCGTGGCGGTGGGCGACTACGACGGCGACGGCTGGGACGACCTCTTCGTCACCGACTCGGGAGAGGGCAAGCCGAGCCACCTGCTCCACAACCTGACCGGCTCGGCGGGGCATCTCGCCTTCGCCGACGTGGCGCCGGCCGCCGGCGTGGCCGGGGGCAATACGGCGGACGCGATCGTCTCCGACGCCCTCTGGGTCGACTACGACGACGACGGCCGCCTCGACCTCCTGGTCTCGCGCTTCGGTACCCCGCTCCTCTATCGCAACCTGGGCGCGGCGCCGGGCCCGGACGGGACGCCCGGAGCCGTGCGCTTCCAGGAGGTCTCGAAGCCGGCCGGCCTCACGGCCTTCGGCAACACCATCTCCGCCATCGCGTTCGACTACGACGGCGACGGCTGGCTCGACCTGGTCTTCGGCAACTACTTCCGGCCGGTCGACCTGCTCTCCCTGGGCGACGAGACCCACGTCCTGCCCGACAACCTGGACGACGCGCACAACGGCGGCGGCGTCACCCTGTGGCACAACGTGCCGGGCGGCGGCGCGGCCACCGGCGGGCGCCGCTTCGTCGAGACCACGGCCGCGGCGGGCCTCGGCGACGCCAGCGGCTGGACCCTCGACCTCGGTCACGGCGACCTGGACAACGACGGCGACCAGGACCTCTACGTGGCCTCGGACTACGGCGCCGACCGCCTCTATCTCAACCGCGGCGACGGCACCTTCGAGGACGCCACGGTGCGGGCGCTCGGCCGCCTCGACACCAAGAAGGGGATGAACGTCGACATGGCCGACTACGACCGGGACGGGTTCCTCGACGTGTTCGTGACCAACATCACCGACGAGTACATGCACGAGTGCAACTTCCTCTGGCACAACGGCGGCGACGGCACCCTGGTCGATCTCTCCCGCGAGAGCGGCACCTGCGACTCCGACTGGGGCTGGGCCGCCAAGTTCGCCGACTTCGACGACGACGGTTGGCAGGACCTCTTCGTGGTCGACGGCCTGCGCTCGGCCGGGAAGGAGAACTACATCCCGGTCCTCCTCCAGATGATCCTCACCCCGGGCGTCGACTTCACCGACCTCGACAGCTACCCGGACATCGGCGACATGAGCTGGAGCGGCTACCAGAAGCAGCGCCTGTTTCGAAACCTGGGCGACGGCACCTTTCGGGAGATGGCGGCCGAAGCCGGGATCGACAACGACCTGGACGGCCGCGGCATCGGCCTGGGCGACTTCGACCACGACGGGAGGGTGGACGTCTACCAGACCGACGTCCGCCAGCCGTCGCTCCTCTACAAGAACGTGACCGAGAACGGCTCCCATTGGCTGGAGCTCGCCCTGACCGGCGCCGGCGTCGCCTCCGGCGGCACCGCGCGGGACCCGGTCGGCACGCGGGTGATCGTCTCGGCCGGGGGACAGACCTTCCTGCGCGAGGTCGACGGCGGCAACGGCTACGCCAGCCAGTCGAGCCGTCGCCTCCACTTCGGCCTGGGCGCCGCCACGCGGGTCGACCGGGTGGAGATCCGGTGGCCGCGCGGCCCTCACGGCAGGACGCAGGTGCTCGAGACCCGCGACGGTGAGCCGCCGGTCCCCGTCGACCGGATCAGTCGCATCGAGCAGGGCAAGGGAGTGGTCGAGTGAGGCGGACAGACCTGCCGACGCTGCCGGCGGCCCTGGCGGCCCTGGCCCTCGGAGCCCTCCTCATCGCCGCGGCCGGCGAGCCGGCGAAGCCGGCCGACGGCAAGCTCACCCCGGCCGCGCGCCGGGAGCTCCTCTTCGAGCACCGCAACCTGGGCAAGGCCCTCTACGAGAAC
>CAZIIB010000499.1:0-3577 GCA_964539125.1 uncultured Thermoanaerobaculia bacterium
TCCTTCGCGCTGGGGGCTGCCGAGGCGCTCCAGGAGGAGCGCCCCCGGGAGGCGGGCTGGGCCCTCCCCGGGGCGCGCATGGTGGGCTCCGCGGGCGAGCTGGAGCGCCACCTGGCGGCCGACGGCGCCGCGGCGGGTGGCGGCCGATGGGTGGTCAAAGCGCCCTGGTCGGCGGCGGGACGGGGCCGCCACCTGGGGTCCCGGCCCGGAGAGCTCGCCGAGCCGGCGGTCCGGCGCCGCGTCGAGCGGCTCTTCGAGCGCTGCGGAGCGCTCCTCTTCGAACCCTGGGTGGAGCGGCTGGCCGACTTCGGCGCCGCGGCCCTGGTGACACCGGAGGGGATCCGGCGGGTCGGCCTCCACGGCCAGGAGGTCGAGCGCCGGGGCGCCGTCTCGGCCATCGCCCTCGACCCGGAGCTCGAAGCCGGCGAGCGCGAGCGCCTGGAAGTGGCCCTCTTGGCCGTGGGGGAGCGCCTGGCCGCCGCAGGCTACACGGGCCCGTTCGGCGTCGACGCCTACCGTTTCCGGACGCCCGACGGAGAGGTCGTCTTCCGTCCCCTGGGGGAGATCAACGCCCGGATGACCTTCGGCCTCCTCGCCCACGTCCTGGCCGAGCGGCTTCGCGGCGCGAGCGCTCCCAGCGCGGCGCAGAGCTCGACTCGGCGACCACGTCTGCCGTTGCGTTGAGGCCGCCTTCTGCCTGCGCTACGGCGACTCACCCTCAGTGCGTCGCCCCCGCGTAGAACTTCGCGAGGTCCTCCTTGAGCTGCGTCCGCGCCTCCGGGTGGATGTAGATCATGTGGCCGGACGGGTAGTAGCCCCACGAGAGGTTCTTCTCGAGCGACGGGTCGAGGCCCATGTGGGAGACCGTGTACTCGGTCTCGAAGAAGGGCGTCGCGAAATCGAAGTAACCGTTCGCGAAGAAGACCTTGAGCCCCGGGTTCGCCGACATGGCCCGCCGGAGATCCTCCGCGACGTCGGGCATCGCGGCACCCCGGCCGAACCGCCCGCCACCGTGGTGGTCGTCCCAGTCACGCCCGACCTCGGGGTAGTTGGTCGGCTTGTAGAGGGCGTCGGTCTTGTACCCCAGCTCGCCGGCCGAGTACGTGTTCCAGGCCGCGACGAAGGCCGGTGCGAAGGCCGCGTCCGAGGCGTCCGACTCCGGATACTCGCCGGCGGCGTCGTGGTCGATCCCCTCGTAGCGCGCGTCGAGCCGCCCCACGGTCCGGCGCTCGCCCCGCAGGAGCTCCTTCTGGAAGCGCCAGGGAGCGATGCGCAGGTTCGCCTGGCGCAGGAAGTCCTCCGGCATCGACGTGTAGCGGTGCAGCTTCGCCACGATCTCCGTCTCTTCGGTTTCCCCGAGGTGACTCCCCTTGGCGAGGGCCGCGGCGTACTCGCCGAGGGCGAACTCGCGCACTTCCTGCAGGAAGGCCTCGAGATCGGTGGGCTTCGGGTCGAGCCGGTCGTGGTACCAGGCCGTCGCGGCCATGGTCGGAAGGTAGAGCTCGTACGGCAGGTCGTTGGAGAAGGGCGGACCGGCGAAGTCGTGGAAGGCGTTCAGGTACGAGGAGATCATCACCGCGCCGTTGAACGCCATGCCCTCTTCCTGGAGCCAGGCGAGGAGCCCCGCGTTGCGGGTCGTTCCGTACGACTCGCCGAGGAGGAACTTGGGCGAGTTCCAGCGCTGGTTCTCTCCCACCCAGCGCTGGATGAACTGCCCGAACGCCGCGATGTCCGCGTCGGTGCCGTAGAAGTCCTTCGGCTTGCCCTTGCCGACGATCCGGGAGTAGCCCGTGCCCATGGCGTCGATGAAGACGAGATCGGTCGCGTCGAGGAGGCTCTCCGGATTCGACTCGATCTCGTAGGGCGGAGGAGGCGTCGGCTCGGCGTCCGAGGCGTCGACCCGCACCGGCCCGAACGATCCCATCTCGAGCCACAGCGTCGACGATCCCGGGCCGCCGTTGTAGCAGAACGTCACGGGCCGCTTCGTCGCGTCGGTGATCCCCTCTTGCGTGTACGCGACGTAGAACATCCGCCCGATGGTGTCGCCCTTGTCGTTCTTGAGATCGATCGTCGCGGCCGTCGCCGTGTACGGGATCGTCCGTCCGTCGAGGGTGATCTCGTGGTGCGTCACCGCGGCCGGGGGCGCCGGCTCGACCTTCTCCGCCTTCGGTTTCTCCCCCTCGCCGGGCTTGCCCATGGGCGGCTGCGCGGACAGGGCGAGCGCCGAGCCGAAGAGGCCCAGCGAGAGACAACAGGACACGACGAGCCTCGGCATTCGATGCATGATTTTTCAATCTCCTCAGAGGAGGGATCGTGCGAGACGCGCGATCCCCCGGGTCAGCGTTCTTCCGATCTTAAGCCTCGGGGTCGAGAGTCCCTCGCGCCCTCGCCGGCCGCTACGGGCCGGGCGGGCTCGAGCCGTCGGACGGCGCCGGCTGCGTCGGCTGAACCGGCTGAATCGGCTGGCTCGGAGCCACCGCGGCCCGGTCCTCCGCGGCGATGTCGGGATCGTTCAGGTGCTCGGCCTTCCAGTGCATGGCCATCTCGATCCGTGCGCGGCCGCTCGGGTGGTCGTAGAAGACCCACTCCTCGAGCCGTCCGGGCTCGAGCTTGCGGTACTCGGCGAGCTTCAGGGAGACGGTGGCGAAGCCGTCGGGCTCACGCGCCGCGTTGAGGCCGAAGATGTCGGCCTCCTGCTCGTTGGAGCGGATGATGGTGTTGGTCACCGGCGTCAGGACGAAGAAGTAGACCGAGACCAGGGCCACCACCAGCGGCAGGCCCGCCACGTCGCCGATTCCCCGAATGCCCCAGCGCTCGCCCCAGCGACTCCGGGCGCGCTCGAAGGCCCAGCGCAGGAAGGCCAGGGCCCCTACCAGGACCAGGCCGAACTCGACCAGCATCTCGTAGATGTGGTGGAGCACGTAGTGGCCGAGCTCGTGGCCCATGACCGCCTTGATCTCCGGCAGGGAGCACCGGTTGAGCAGGTTGTCGTTGAGGCGCACCCGCATGGTCCCGGCGAAGCCGCTGACGTTGGCGCTGACCCGGGTGCTCTGGCGCGAGGCGTCGAACTCGTAGACCTCCTTCGCCGGCACGCCGTTGGCCCGGGCCATGGAGAGGATCGGGTCGCGCACGCGGGCATCCTCCAGGGGCTTGTAGGTGTTGAACAGCGGGTCGAGGTAGACCGGTGCGATCAGGATGACCACGGTGAGGAAGACGAGGCCCACGGCGCTGCCCCAGATCCACCATGTCCGGGGCGCCCGGCGGATCACCGCGTAGAGCGCCACCAGGAGGGCGGTGCCCAGGATGAGCCCGACCACGAGGCCCACGGCCTGGTCCCGCATCCAGCCGCCGAAGCCCTGGGTGGCCAGGTCGTAGCGGTGCTCGCGGAAGTAGCCCTGGTAGACGGTCAGGGGAAACGAGAGCACGGTGGTCAGGAGGATGTAGCCGATCGCGTAAAGCCCCGTCTGGAGGGGTCTTCGCCGGCTGATCCGCTCGGCGAGGTCGCGCATCCGGGCGGAGAGGCCGGTGCCGAGGAGGAGCCAGGCGACGCCGAGGCCGTAGAGGAAGCCCCAGAGCT
>CAZIIB010000500.1:0-3570 GCA_964539125.1 uncultured Thermoanaerobaculia bacterium
CGAATATCATACGCCGAGGGAACGTAGGCGTTCTCATACAGCTGGCCGTCACTGACCCTGAAGGCCGAACGGCTTCCCGCGGCCGGCTCGTAAACATCGCCGTTTCTCCTGAGGAATAGATACCACGTTGTTCCCTCGTCAAGGTACTGCGGCAGCATCGTACGCCATTTCGATCCGTCTCTACTGAACGCACTCATTGCGCGAATCGTAATGGTTCCCGATGCCTGTCCCTTCAGCACAGACTCGATGCCCGCAACATACTCGTCGACACTGCCGGTTTGCGACGTGCTATGGCTGTGGGACACAATTCGCGCCTTTACCACAAGGTCCGAATCGCGCGTCATCTGCGGGACCGCAACGCTCGATACACGGTCCTCTATTTCCCCGTACGGAATGGGATCCCGCCACCGGGCCGGTCCAGCTGTGAACCTACTCCAACCGTCGCCGGTCTCAACAAACACCGTCCGCAGTCCCCACCGCACCTCGGGCCAACGGACGTATGAGCCCGTCAAAATGACTTCGCTTCCAACGCTCACTCGCTCGTTGAAGACGAGTTCGGCACGCGCATCCGCAAGCCGCCGCTGCGAGAGAACCACTTCCTGCCCTTCCACATCGCCACGCATTACCTGCTCGACGGCAAGCGTCATATACATCACATCGACAGGCTGTGGGTTCTTCTTCGTCTCCAGGGTCCCAGACGAATACCACTGCTCAGGCGCTAACGTGGCGTACTGGAGCTTCGTCACATGTCCGCGGACAACCAGGTCGTGCCACCGCAGCGGGTCAGTATAGATCGCCGGGATGTCCATTCCGCCCGCTGCGAGAGCAGGGGCAGCCAGAGATACGGCCAGAACACCAACGAGCAAGAACACGAGCTCTCGGGACTTCAATATACTCACCTCACCTATTGCAACAATAGCATCTTTATTGTCCGTTCAAAAGAGCCAGTACGCATCTTACAGAAGTACAAACCACTCGCCACTTTCTTCCCGGTGCCATCCCTACCGTCCCACTGAACCCGGTGATTCCCTTCCGCAAGTCTTTCGTTCACAAGCACTCGGATTCATCGCTCCACGTACATCGACCAATTCTAGTCGGACTTGCTCGGTCTTCTCGATGGAGAACGCGATCGTTGTCGACGGATTAAACGGGTTCGGGTAGTTCTGGGCCAGTTCATTGTGGTAGGTCGGAGGTTCAAGGGTCATGACCCGACCGGCGTTTCCCGAGAGCGGCATCTGAAGCACGCGCTGGGACGTTGCTTCCACAATATCAGCTGTAACGAGTGCGAAATCGTCCTCGGTGAGAGAGACAGGCTGCTGGGACACGACCCGGAACTCGACTGTACCAAGCTCCACAGAGGTGGCTGACACGGCCTCGCTGGGGACGACGCCAAGAAACACCTGCCTCTGGCCATCGCGAAACACACCCGTGCACAACGTCTTTCCCTCGAACGAGGGGCTTTGATCCCAGCGGCGGTACTCGCTCTGAATCCGACGTGCGCCAAGGTTGCGTTCTCTGCGGAGCTCCAAGATCCACTGCTCATGCTGTGGTTGAACTCGGGCCGCCGGTGACCTGAGCGGCCTTCTGCTTTTCGAACGAAGACCATTAGGGCCGTGCTCGGTGAATCGATGCCACCACTTCCGGAGGGTCGGCCGAGAAACACCGCATCGCCGACAGACCAAACTGGCGTCGCCAGTTTGTGCGTAGAGGGTTACCCAGCGGAGGCGGCTCTTGACTTCATGGTCCATGCGGGGAGGATACTCGAGACTTGGAAACGATGTCTATGAATCGCACACATATAGAGAAACAGAAGGGCCACCCGAAGGTGGCCCCCATGGACAACTGTTTGGTCTCCCCCCAACTTCAGAATCGTCATCTCATGGTGTCCTACTCAGTCGCAAACTCTCGCACGTCTCGCTCCAGTCGACGAACATCATACGCTGAGGGCACGTATGCGTTCTCATACAGCTGGCCGTCACTAACCCTGAAGGCCGAACGCCTGCCCGCGGCTGGCTCGTAGACATCGCCGTTCTTTTTGAGGAACAGGTAACACGACGCCCCTTCCGCGATGCCTTGCGGCAGCATCGTGCGCCATTTCGTCTCGTCCCGACTGAACCCGCTCATCGATCGAACCAAAATGGTGCCCGATGCCTCGCCCTTCACCACAGACTCTACGGTCACAGCATACTCATCGACACCGCGGGTGTACTCCGTGATATGGGTATGGGACATGATCCGCCCCCTGATAACGAGGTCCGAATCGCGCGTCATCTGCGGGACGGCAACGCTCGATACACGGTCCTGTATTTCTTCGTACGTAATCGGATCCACCCACCGGGGCGGTCCAACTGCAAACCTGCTCCAACCATCTCCTGTCTCCACAAATACCGCCCCAAGACCCCACCGTACCTTCGGCCAACGGACATATGAAGCGGTCAAGATGACTTCACTCCCAATGGTCACTCGCTCCGCGAAGGCCAGCTCGTCGCGCGCATACGCGAACCGTCGCTGCGATAAAACCGCCTCCGGACCGCCCGCATCTCCGCGCAACACCTGCTCCACGGCAAGCGTGATATACATCACATCAACCGATTGTGAATACTTCTGCATCTTCAGCAGCCCAGACGAATACCACTGCTCCGCCGCTAACGTGGCGTATTCGAGCTTGGTCACATGTCCGCGGACAACCAGATCATCCCACCGTAACGGATCAGTATAAATAGCTGGTATTTCTACTCTCCCTGTCGCAAGAGCAGGGGCAGTTCGAAAAGCTGACAGAATACCAACAACCAAAATCGCCAGATTCCGGACCTTCATGGGCTCATCTCCACTACTGCAATAATAGCATCTTTATTGTGCGCCCGAAAGAGCCAGTACGCATCCTGCAAAAGTACACACCGCTCGCAACTTTCTTCCCAGTGCCATCCCCACCGTCCCACTGAACGCGGTGATTCCCTTCCGCAAGTCTTTCGTTCACAAGCACTCGGATCACTGCTCCCCGCACATCGACCACTTCTAGCCGGACTTGCTCAGCCTCCTCGATGGAAAACGCGATCGTTGTCGACGGATTGAACGGATTCGGGTAGTTCTGGGCCAGCTCGTTGTGGTAGGTCGGGTGTTGCAAGCTCATGACTCGCCCGGTCTTGCCCTGGAACGACAATTGAAGCACCTGCTGAGTCATTGCCTCCATGATGTCCGCTGTAACGAGCGCAAAATCGTCCTCACTTAGAGAGACGGGCTGCTGAGACACGACCCCGAACTCGACTGTACCCAGCTCAACGGAGCTGGCCGACACGGCCCTGCTGGGGATAACGCCAACGAACACCTGCCTCTGACCATCGCGAAGCACGTCTGCGCACAACGTTCTTCCCTCAAAAGAGGGGCTCTGGTTCCAGCCGAGGTACTCAAAGAGTGCGTTCTCATTCGTCAGCGCCAAGACCACCGTGCTGAACGGTTCGACACCGTCGAGAAAGACCCTTGCTTTCAGCTTATGAGGTCCAATCAATGGCTGCTCCTCTTCGAACTCTAAACGCACCGTGCCGGTGCTCACGCCGAGGCTCAGTGGACTAG
>CAZIIB010000501.1:0-3568 GCA_964539125.1 uncultured Thermoanaerobaculia bacterium
CAGCACGAGATCGATTTCCGCTACGCCGAAGCGGTCGAGTGCGCCGACAACGTCTCCACCTTCCGCTTCGTGGTGAAGAAGGTGGCCCAGGACCATGGCCTCCACGCCACCTTCATGCCCAAGCCGATCTACGGCGTCAACGGCTCCGGCATGCATACCCACCAGAGCCTGCTCACCAAGGACGGCAAGAGCGCCTTCCACGACCCCAAGGCGCCGCGCGAGCTCTCCAAGGTCGCCCTCGCCTACATCGCCGGCATTCTCGAGCACGCCAAGGCCTTCGTCGCCATCACCAACCCCCTGGTCAACTCCTACAAGCGACTGGTCCCCGGCTTCGAGGCCCCGATCAACGTCGCCTGGTCGGAGAAGAACCGCTCGCCCCTGGTCCGCGTGCCGGCGAAGCGGGGCATGTCGACCCGCTGCGAGGTCCGCGTGCCCGACCCGTCGTGCAACCCCTACCTCGCCCTCGCCGCCATGCTCGCCTCCGGCCTCGACGGCATCTCCAGGAAGCTGGACCCGGGCGAGCCGGTCAACAAGAACATCTTCACCATGAGCGAGCGCCAGAAGCGGCGCCTGAAGATCCGCCAGCTCCCGGCCAACCTCTCCGAGGCCCTCGACAACCTGGAGAAGGACGACGTGGTCAAGGAGGCGCTGGGCCCGCACATCTTCGAGAACTACATCCGGGCCAAGCGCCAGGAGTGGGCCGACTACATCTCCCACGTCCACCCGTGGGAGCAGGCGCGCTACCTGGAAGCGTACTGAAGTCCCGTTCCCGAGGCGCTCGGGGCGGGGGCTCTTGTCGGAGCCGGCCGAGCCGGCCCGCGGGGGTCGTGTGCGCACCGCGGGTCGGCTTGCGGCCTCTGGTCGCTCGTTCATGAACGACGATCGATAAGGTAGTGCCTTTCAAGGACGTCTGCTAGAGTCCTTTGTGACCCGAACCGTCCCGAAGCCCGCTCCGCGCGCCCGGCGCGAGCCACGGGCGTGTCCTCAGTGCCCAAGCAGGTGGGAGTGGCCGGGGTGTGAACCCGCCGGAGCTAACCGCCGGCCGGAGTCGAGGAGACAGTGCGAATGAGAAGCCCGATCCGCTCCGTTCCCGTTGCCCTGCTGGCGGGCGTTCTCCTCTCGATCTTCCTGCCCGCGGGCGCCCACGCCGTCCAGCACGAGGTCCGCATCCTCCTGGATCTCGACAACAACAGCACGACCGGCTGTACCGTCTCGACCGTCGACGGCCCCTTCGCCGGTGTCGAGCAGGTCCTGATCACGACCGTCGAGACCACCTCGCCCCCGGACGCGGGAACGGTGACCGACGTCGCCCTCTCCGACTGCACCGACCCGGGAACGAACACGTTCGGCGCCCCCGTCTCCTTCGACGGCGGCTGGCCGGCGGGCATCGACAACGGGGTCGGCGCCCGAGACGTCGTCGAGACCTACGCGCCCTTCGCCTCCCTGGTCGTCACCCGGCCGAAGATCGTCCACATCGGGCTGGTGGTCACCGACGAGATGGGGGGTGAGGCGGCCCTCCTCACGGTGGACGACGCCCCGGACGGAGCGCCGATTCTCCTCGACTTGCGCTCGGTCCTCGAGATTCCGACACTGGGGCAGTGGGGCCTCGTTCTCCTCGCCCTGCTCCTCGCGGCCGTCTCGGTGAAGCTCCTCGGCCGGCGCGGCACGGTGGCCCTCGGCATCCTCTTCGTCTTCCTCGCCATGGGCGTGGCCTGGGCCGCCTGCGTGCTCGACGGCCAGACCGACGACTGGACCTCCGCCGACCAGCTCGCGTCGGACGGCCAGGTGCTGTTCGGCAAGGCGGACGGGCCCCGCCTCTGCTTCCGGGTGGACACCGACCTGCTGTTCAACGCGCCGCCGGTGGCCGAGCCGGACGCCTTCACGACCGACGAGGACACCGTCCTCACCGGTGTCAACGTGCTGGCCGACAACGGCTCGGGCGTCGACTCCGATCCCAACGCCGACCCGATCTCCGTGACCTCCTACGACGTCACGAGCGCCCAGGGCGCGGCGGTCTCGATCAACGCCGCGGGCGACCTGACCTACGACCCGACCGCCGCCCCGGCCCTCCAGGCGCTGCCCGCCGGCAGCTCGGTGGACGACACCTTCACCTACACGATCGAAGATCCGGCGGGCGCCTCCGACAGCGCCACGGTGACGGTGACCGTCGACGGCGTCAACGACGCCCCGGTCGCCGTCGCCGACACGTTCGAGACCAACGAGGACACGCCGCTCTCGATCGGAGCGCCGGGCCTGTTGATGAACGACAGCGACCCGGACACCGGGGACACGCTCTCCGTGATCCTCGACACCGGGCCCACCCATGCCGCCTTCTTCAGCATCGCCGCGGACGGCTCGTTCAGCTACACGCCGGCCTCGAACTTCAACGGCATGGACAGCTTCACCTACCGGGCGAGCGACGGTACGGCCCAGTCCGCCTTGACCACCGCCACGATCACCATCGTGGCGGTCAACGACGCGCCCAACGCGGTCGACGACACGTTCATGACCGACGAGGACACGCCGCTGTCGATCGCGGCGCCCGGGGTGTTGATGAACGACACCGACCCGGAGAGCGATCCCCTGACGGTGACGGCCTTCGACGCCACGAGCACCCAGGGCGCCACGGTCTCGGTGGCGGCCGACGGCAGCTTCACCTACGACCCGACCGGCTCGTCGACCCTCCAGGCGCTGGGCTCCGCGGGCTCGGTGGACGACACCTTCACCTACACGATCGAAGATCCGAGCATGGCCTCGGACATGGCGACGGTGACCGTCCACGTGACCGGCGTCGACGATCCTCCGGTGGCGGTCAACGACACGAAGACCGTGACCGAGGACGATCCGGCGACGGCCGTCGACGTCCTGGCCAACGACACCGACATCGACGGCGGCCCGAAGGCGGTGGCGTCAGTCACCCAGCCGGCCAACGGCACGGTGGTGATCACGGGCGGCGGGAGCGGCCTGACCTACCAGCCGGACCCGAACTACTGCAACGACCCCCCCGGCACGACGCCCGACACCTTCACCTACACCCTCACGCCGGGCGGCTCATCGGCCACCGTCAGCGTCACCGTGACCTGCGTCAACGACCCGCCGGTGGCCGGTGCCGACAGCTTCGACTTCATCGGCAACACCGAGCTCGAGGTGGATCAGGACACGGCCTCCACCCCGGAGGTCCTGGCCACCACCACGTCCGGAACGGGCGTGCTGGACAACGACTCCGACCCGGTCGAAGGCGACGCCATCGCCATCACCTCCCTCACCGTGGGTGGTTGCACCGACTCGAGCGCCCCCTTCGACTGCACGGACGCCGCGGTCGGCACCGTGCACATGACGGCGGGCGGCAAGTTCAGCTTCCTGCCGATTCCGGGCGACACCGACGCCACCGAGAGCTTCACCTACCAGATCACCGACAACGGCACGCCGGTGCCGGCGAGCACCACCGGCACGGTGACCCTCCACCGCTACGCCCGGGTCTGGTACGTGAAGAACGACGCCACCGCCGGCGGCCTCGGCGGCTCGGCCGATCCGTTCGACACCCTCGCCGAGGCCGAGACGGCGTCGG
>CAZIIB010000502.1:0-3564 GCA_964539125.1 uncultured Thermoanaerobaculia bacterium
CGCGCCCGCCGGGCGGGGGTGGCGCCTTGGAGCCACTCCGCAAGACCCCGGCGCGAAAGACAAGGGATTCGTGAATCAGACCACTAGAGCCCGCCTCTTGCTTCTGGCACGCCGCGGCACGCCGATTTCCGCAATGCGGCAAAAATCGGGGTAGGATCGTTCCATGACCACCAAGGCAGCCAAGGCCCCGTCCCGCCCGACCCTCGAGACGATTCCCGTCTTCAACCCGGCCACCGGCGAGGAGGTGGGTGCCGTCCCCGCCACCGCTCCGGCCGACGTGGCCGAGATCGTCGCGCGGGCCCGCCGCGCCCAGCGCGCGTGGAGCGAGACGAGCTTCGAGGAGCGGGCGGCGGTTCTGCGGCGCTTCCACGATACGGTCCTCGACGAGTCGGAGCGGGTCCTCGACACCCTCCAGCGCGAGACCGGCAAGGCCCGTCGCGACGCCCTCTCCGAGCTGGTCACCGTGGCCGGCACCGCCCGCTACTACCTCGCCCACGGCAAGGAGCACCTGCGCGACCGGCGGCGCCAGCCGGCGGTCGCCGGCCTCACCTCGGCGAAGGTGATCTACAAGCCGGTGGGCGTGATCGGGCTCATCACCCCCTGGAACTTCCCCCTGCTCCTCGCCATCGGAGACGCCCTCCCGGCGCTCCTCGCCGGCAACGCGGTGGTGATCAAGCCGTCGGAGATCACGCCGCTCTCGGCCGAGCTGGGGCGAGAGCTCCTGATCGCGAGCGGCCTTCACCCCGACCTCCTCCAGCTCGTCCACGGCGACGGCGCGGTGGTCGGCCAGGAGCTGATCCACCACGTGGGCTACATCGGGTTCACCGGCTCGACCGAGGTCGGTCGCCTGGTGGCCGAGGCGGCGGCCCGGCAGCTGATCCCGTTCTCCCTGGAGCTCGGCGGCAAGAACCCCATGGTCGTGCTCGCCGACGCGCCGGTGCGCGACACGGTCACCGGCTTCATCTCCGGCGCCTTCGCCAACACCGGGCAGACCTGCATCTGCACCGAGAAGATCTACGTCGAGCGAGCGATCTACGAGCGCTTCATGGAGGAGCTGGTCGAGCGGGTCGAGGCCATGGACGTCGGTTGGTCGCTGGACTTCGACAAGGACATGGGGAGCCTGATCAGCGAGGAGCACACCGCCAAGGTCTGGAGCCACGTCGAGGACGCCCTGGCCAAGGGCGCCAAGGTGGTCACCGGAGCCCGCCTCCGCTCCGACCTCGGCCCCTGCTTCCTGGCGCCCACGGTGCTCACCGACACGACCCCGGAGATGACGCTCTACGAGGAGGAGACCTTCGGGCCGGTGGTCTCGGTGGAGGTGGTCGACAGCGCCGAGGAGGCGGTCGAGCTGGCCAACGCGTCCCCCTACGGCCTCAACGCTTCGGTCTGGGGCGGCGACGGCGACCGCGCCTTCCGGATCGCCCGGCGGCTCGAGACCGGCACCGCCGGAGTCAACTCGACCCTGATGATCTACAACACCTTCGACGTGCCCATGGGCGGGGTCAAGCAGAGCGGCATCGGCCGCCGCCACGGCGAGCACGGCATCCTGCGCTACACCCAGGAGCAGTCGATCGTCGAGAGCTTCTCCACCGGCGGCGGCTACGACTCGATCCCCGTGCGCATGGACAGCGCCGCCAGGGCGAAGGGGCTGATCTCCGCCTTCCGCCTCTGGCGCAAGATCCCGTTCGTGAGGTGACCCTCCGGTGGACCCGGCCGATCCGCTGCGGCAGGGCCTGAGGCGCCTGGCCTGGCGCGTCGCCCAGCTCATGGGGATGGGGCCGGTCAACGAGCTGGTCTACAGCGGCCGCTACGTCCTCGACCTCGCCCGCAGCCTGGCGGATCCCCACCGCGCCGATCACATCCTCACCTTCCTCGCCTCCGAGGGGCTCGTGCGCCGCGGCAGCCTCCACTGGCCCCACGCCGCGAGCTTCGAGCAGCTCTGCCGCGTCCACAGCGCCGCCTACCTCGAAGGCCTCCGGGAGCCCGGAGCCCTCATCCGGATCCTGGGGATGCGCCTCGGCGCGGCCGACGAGGACCGCTTCGTCGACCTCCAGCGCTACATGGTCGGCGGCACGCTCCTGGCCACGCGCACCGCCCTCCAGACCGGCCGGATCGCGATCAACCTCGGCGGAGGCCTGCACCACGCCCACGCCGACCGGGGTGGCGGCTTCTGCGTGCTCAACGACGTGGCGGTGGCGATCACCACCTTCCGCGAGCACGGCTTCGGCGAGCGGGTGCTGGTGATCGACCTCGACCTCCACGACGGCGACGGCACCCGCGCCCTCTTCGCCCGCGACCCGAGCGTCCACACCTTCTCGATCCACAACCAGCCCTGGGAGGACGACCGGGCGGTCGAGTCGACCAGCGTCCCCCTGGGTGACGACGTGGGCGACGCGACGTACCTCGCCGCCCTCGGCGAGCACCTGCCCCGCATCCTCGAGCGCTTCCGGCCGGCCCTCGTGTTCTATCTCGCCGGCTGCGACCCGGCCGCCGACGACGTCCTGGGCAACTGGCGGGTGAGCCCCGAGGGCATGCTGGAGCGAGACCGCTACGTCGTCCATCAGCTCCGGCGGGCCGGCAGCCCTCCGACGGTGGTCACCCTCGCGGGCGGCTACGGGCGCGAGGCCTGGCGCTACAGCGCCCGCTTCTTCGGATGGCTGCTCTCCGCCGACCGGGAGATCGAGGTGCCGTCCACCGAGGAGATCACGCTCCGGCGCTACCGGGTGCTCTCCACCCTCATGTCGCCGGCCGAGCTGACCGGCCGTTCCGACGGTGAGGACTTCGGCCTCACCGAGCAGGACATCCTGGGCGCCCTCGGCTCGAGCCCGCGGGAGACGCGGTTCCTGGGCTACTACTCGCGCCACGGCCTGGAGCTCGCCCTCGAACGGCTGGGGATCTTCCCGCGGCTCCGGGCTCGTGGGTTCTCCCAGCCGACCCTCGACTTCGACGACCTCTACAACCCGGCGGGCCAGACGATCCGGATCTTCGGCGACCCCGAGAAGACGGAGCTTCTGGCCGAGCTGCGCGCCCGCCGGGACCAGCGCACGGTCCCCGGCATGAACATGCTCCGGATCGAGTGGCTGCTGCTCCAGAACCCCCGGGAGAGCTTCGGCCGCGGACGCCAGCCGCTGCCGGGCCAGAAGCACCCGGGCCTGGGGATGCTCCGCGACGCCGCGGCGATGCTCATCCTGATCTGCGACCGCCTGGGGCTCGACGGCGTCCTCTTCGTCCCCTCGCACTACCACCTGGCCTCCCAGGCGGGGGAGGTGCTGGCCTTCCTCGAGCCCGAGGCCGCCGCCCGCTTCGACGCCTTCCACGACGCGGTGGCCGGCCTGCCGCTGGCCGAGGCGACCCGAGCGGTGGACGAGGGCCGGGTGATCGACCGGGAGACCGGCGAGACCGCCTCCTGGGTGCCGGCCCCCATGGTCCTGCCGGTCTCCGACCGGCTCAAGGAGCAGATGGACACCCCCGACCGCCGCGTGCGCCGCGAGGCGGCGAGGCAGCGGTTCGACTACCGGCGCAGAAGCCGGTCGCGCAGGGTCACGTTCGCCGGGATAGTGGCCT
>CAZIIB010000503.1:0-3543 GCA_964539125.1 uncultured Thermoanaerobaculia bacterium
CCTGCTGGGATAGCCCGCTCCGCCGGGCCTGGCGTATGCTCCGCGCCTCACTTCCGGGAGGGGCGTGATGGCGTCGATCGGGGAGCTACGCAGGACGGCGGCCGGGCTCTGGAAGACGTTCTGGGGGAACCGCCGCGCCTGGGCCGCGCTGGGCCGGAACCTGGTGCCGGCGCTCGGCGTGCTCGCCTTCGGCTGGTCGGCCGAGCTGGTCCTGTTCAACTACTGGTTCGACGGCGTCTCCGCGGTGGCCGCGATCGTCGCGACGCTCGTGCCCCGCGCGCTGCGCGACACTCCCGAGCTCGCCTCGGCCGGACCGGTGCGGAAGGTCGCGACCGGCCTCTTCGTCTGGGCCGTCCTCCTGGTGGTCGTCGGGCTGCCCTACTGGATCGTCCTGATCCCGCTCCAGGGCGTCTTCGGCGCGACCGGGCTGTGGCGGCTGATCGCCTCGGAGCCTTCGGTCTGGGGAGGCGTCGCCTGGGTCGCCGCCAGCAACCTGTGGACGGCCCTTCAGCGCAGGTACTCCGCGCTGGGCGACAAGGAGATGAAGCAGGCGCTGCGCTGGGACGTCTACCTGTTGATGCTCCGCGCCCTGGCGATGTTCCTGCTGGCGATCCCGTCGTTCCCTCTCGGCATGGTTCTGGTGATGGCCCTGGTCATGACCTGGCTCGAGGCCTTTCCGGCGAGGGCGCTGCGCGCGACCTTCGGCGATCCGGATCGCCTCTGGGACGACGGCCCGGCGGCGAGGGACGCAGGAGAGGCGGCTCCGGGACCGGGCGCCGCCGCTCCCGCTTCCGCGGGCGCCAGAAGGCGCCGGAAGAAGACGACGTAGGGCCTGTGCGGCATCGATCTTGAAAGCTCCTGGAGGCGGAGAGGAGCCCCCATGGCCGACAACGTCACCCAGAAGCTCATCCGATCCCACCTCGTCGCCGGCGAGATGGACCCGGGCGCGGAGATCGGCCTCCGCATCGACCAGACCCTGACCCAGGACGCCACCGGGACCATGGTCATGCTCGAGCTCGAGGCCATGGAGGTCGACCGGGTGACGACCGAGGTCTCGGTCCAGTACGTGGACCACAACCTCCTCCAGACCGACTTCAAGAACGCCGACGACCACCTCTTCCTGCGCTCCGCCTGCCGGCGCTTCGGCGTCTGGTTCTCGCGGCCGGGAAACGGCGTCTCCCACCCGCTCCACATGGAGCACTTCGGGGCGCCCGGCAAGACGCTGGTCGGCTCGGACAGCCACACGCCGGCAGGCGGCGCCCTGGGCATGCTCGCCATCGGCTCGGGCGGCATCGACGTGGCTCTCGCCATGATCGGCGAGCCCCTGTACCTCAAGATGCCCCGGGTCCTGGGCGTCCGGCTCACCGGCGAGCTGCCGGACTGGGTGAGCGCCAAGGACGTGGTGCTCGAGATGCTCCGCCGCCACGACGTGGACGGCGGCCGGGGCAAGGTGATCGAGTACCACGGGCCCGGGCTCGCCCACCTCTCGGCCTGGGACCGCCACGTGATCGCCAACATGGGCACCGAGCTCGGCGCGACCAGCACCGTCTTCCCGGCCGACGCCGAGGTGCGCCGGTTCCTGCGCGCCAACCACCGGGAAGCGGACTTCCGGGAGCTGGTGGCCGACGACGGCGCCGCCTACGACGAGGAGGACGAGATCGATCTGGGCCAGCTCGAGCCGCTGATCGCCTGCCCCTCCTCGCCGGGCAACGTGGTGCCGGTCCGGGAGGTCGCCGGCAAGCCGATCTACCAGGCCTACGTGGGCTCGTCGGCCAACCCCGGGCCGCGGGACTTCTGGGTCCCGGCCCAGGTGGTCCGGGGCCGGATGATGCACCCGCGCGTCTCCTTCGACGTCGCCCCGACCTCGCGGCAGCTCTTTCAGAACCTGGCCGAGGCGGGCGCGGTCCAGGCCCTCTACGCCGCCGGCGCCCGCCTCCACCAGGCTGGCTGCGGCGGTTGCATCGGCATGGGGCAGGCGCCTGCCACGAGGGGCATCAGCCTGCGCACCGTGCCGCGCAACTTCCCCGGCCGCTCGGGCACGCCCGACGACCTGGTCTACCTGTGCAGCCCGGAAACCGCCGTGGCGTCGGCCCTGACCGGCGAGATCACCGATCCGCGAGAGCTCCCCGACCGGCTGGGCATCGCCTACCCGCGCTGGCGCGAGCCGGAGTCGGTGACCATCAACGACCTGATGCTCGAGGAGCCGCCCGCCCCGGCCGCCGACCGCTCGGGGGGCTCCGGCGGCTCGCGGGCCGATCTCGTCAAGGGTCCCAACATCCGGGACTTCCCCTCCTTCGAGCCCCTCGCCGACCACTTCCGGGTACCGGTGCTCCTCAAGGTGGGCGACGACGTCTCCACCGACGAGATCATGCCGGCGGGCGAGAACGTCCTGCCCTTCCGCTCCAACATCCCCAGGATCAGCGACTTCGTCTACTACCTGAAGCGTGAGGGGTTCGCCGACGCGGCCCGGAAGGCGAAGGAGGAGCACGGCGGCCACGTGATCCTGGCGGGCGAGAACTACGCTCAGGGCTCCTCGCGCGAGCACGCGGCCATCGCCCCTCGCTACCTGGGGCAGGTGGCCGTGATCGCCAAAAGCTACGCCCGGATCGGATGGCAGAACCTGGCGAACTTCGGGATCGTCCCCCTCGAGCTGGTCGACCCGGCCGATTACGACCGGATCGAGGAGGGCGACGAGCTCGAGGCCGAGGGCCTGCGCGAGGCGCTCGAGGCCGGCGGCCCGATCCCCGTCCACGACCGCACGAAGGGCTTCGACGTCGCCACCACCCACACCCTCTCCGAGCGCCAGGTGCAGATGATCCTCGCCGGCGGCATCGTCCAGTACTTCAAAGCCCGGCTGTAGGCGGTCCGGTCGCCGCGGAAGCATGGCGGGCCGGCCCCGACCCCCACCTCGGCGCAGCGCCGCTTACGTCTCGGGGCCGAAGCGGGTGAGATCGGTCGCGCCCGTCGCCAGCTCGACTCGGTAGAGGCGGTCGTGCTCGTCGTGGGCGATCGGCGGGCCCGGCTCGCCGCCCAAGAGCCGGACGAGCTGCGGTGTGGTGTCGGAATGACCGACGACCAGCGCGGTCTCACCCCGGCGGCGGAGCTCGGCGGCAAATGCCGCCAAGTCGCTCGGATCGTACAGCTCGGGTTCGAGGCCGAGCCGCTCCGCGGTCGGCGCCGCCGTTTCTCGGGTGCGGAGAAAGTCGGTCGTGTAGATCCGCTCGATCCCGGCGTCGGCCAGGCGGGCCGCCAGGGCCTCGGCCCGCTTCCGGCCGACGGGCGAGAGCCGGCGTCCGGGCCCCTGCCCGACGGTCTCGCCGTGGCGCACCAGGTAGATCACGGCGGTCGGATGGGCCGAGGGAGCCTTCGCCGCCCCGGCGCCGCCCGGGGCGGCGAACGCTCGAGAGGCGACACCGGCGACACCCGTCCCTGCGGCGATGAAGACCAGGGCCAGGAGGGCTCGACGAGTCCATCGGATCGTGATCTTGCGACGCATGGCTCGGCTCCTCGGGAAGTTGGGCTCCCACCTAACTCGATGCCTCC
>CAZIIB010000504.1:0-3542 GCA_964539125.1 uncultured Thermoanaerobaculia bacterium
TGGGAGTGATCCGGTGGGTGACGCCGAGCTGGAGCTCGGGGAGCCGGTCGCCGCGCACCAGATAGAGGCTCTCCAGATGGTCGAAGAAGTCGTCGTTGAAGAAGAGCCGCAGAGTCTCTCCGACCTCACGCTGGACCGCCCCGACGTTCAGGCTGTTCTCCCCGTCCTCGCTCCGCCGGCTGAGCTCGAGCTTGTAGCAGCTCTGCTCACCCTGAGTGCAGGCGCTCGACTCGTGGTAGAAGGCCGGCACGAAGTCGCGCCGCAACGCGCTCTCGGCGGTCGTCGAGACCTTCCCGCTCACCAGGGTGGAGGCCTGCCATTGGTCCCCGAGCTGGACCACGAGCCCGCCGTGGGGGGTCAACGACAGCGAGCCGTCGCGCAGGGTGGTGTAGAGGCCGTACTCCACGAGCACCGTGGGGCGCAGCCGGAACCCGGAGCGGCCGAAGAGGTCCAGCCGCTCGTCGTGAAGGGTCGGATCGTTCTGGCCGAAGGTGTCGGCGCTCGCCACGCCCACGGCGCGGTCCCGGTAGCGCAGCCCGCCCTGGAAGCTGGCGCGGTTCGAGGGATCGAGGGTGTAGGAGCTCTCGACCTCCCAGCTTTGCGAGTCCCGCGGAATCTCGAGCGGCGCGAGCGGGCTCTGGCTGTAGTAGTTGGTCTGGCTGACGTACTGGGCCGCCATGTAGGCCCGGCTGTGTTCGCTCAGCGACTGGGACCAGGAGAGGCGGTGAGTCTCGAAGTCGACCGGCTCCTCGTCGGCGCCCACCAAGCGGTGGCTGCTGGTAGCCAGGTTCACCTTGGAGTCGTCGCCCTGGAGCTGCAAGGAGATCTGCCGGCTCTGCCCGCCGGACCCGGCGTCGGTGTAGGCGGCGGGTGTGCCCAGACGCCAGTAATCCCCGGTCAGGCCGACCCGGACGTCGCCCATGTTCCCCTCGACGCCCACCTGGCCGCCGGCGAGCAGTGTCTCGCCCAGCGTGGGGAGCTGCTCGAACCCGGTCATCGCCTCCATCTTGGTGGCGAACGAGGCGGGATGGATCGAAGGATCGGGGGTGAACGGCGAGTCGGCGAGCTGGATGCCGCCCTCCTCGGGAACGTCCATCTCCCGCAGCACGTCGGCCGGGATCCGCTTCCGGATCGACCAGAAGTCCTCGGCCGCCTGGGCATCGCCCGCCGCATCCTGGGCGAGCTGCACTTCCAGGAACTGCTTGGCGTCCTCGCGAGAGCGCGTGAGCATGACGACCGCGGGGACGAAGCCGGTCTTGAAGGCGATGATCTTGTACAGACCCGCGGGCAGGTCCGGGAAGCGGAACCGCCCCTCGGCGTTGGTGACGACCCGCTGGAGGCTGAAGTCGGCGAGCTGGTACGCGTAGACGCGGACGGCGGCGAGCGGCTCGATCTCGCCGGTCACCCGGCCGGACACCCCGGGCTGCTGAGGCGTCGTGAGCGCCGGCGCGGCGAGCGCGGCGCCCGCGGGCGCGAGCACCAGCAGCGCCAGGATGAGCCGCATCTGGGAGCGGAGTCGTGGCATCGATAGAGACCTACTCGTAGCGGAGTATATGAGCCGCGGCAAGATCGTGTCAATTCTCGGCCGGCGATTCATGGCACAACGCTACCACAGCAATTTATCGTCATTTCTCGATTTCCGAGACTTCTACGGGTCGGCGGGGGTCCGCGCCGCGGCGACGGCCGCCACCCGCTCGGCGCCCGCCGCAAGGAGCGCCTTCGCCGCGGCTCCGATGGTCGCGCCGGAGGTCACGACGTCGTCGACCAGCAGGATTCGCCGGCCGGCGATGCCCCGGCCTGCGGAGGGAGAGCGTCCGAGCGAAGCGAGGCGCCACGGCGCGAAGGCGCCCCGCGGGTTGGCGAGCCGCTCGCGGCGCGGCAGACCCACCTGGGGACGGGTCGGCCGGCGGCGGCGCAGCACCGGCAAGCACGGCACGCCGAGAGCGCGTGCCAGCGGCCGCGCGATCCGCTCCGCCTGGTTGTAGCCGCGGCTCCAGCGGCGCCGCCAGTGGAGCGGTACCGGCGTCACCAGGTCCCAGCCGCCGCCCAGGTCGCGTACCACCGGGAGGAGCTCGGCGCCCAGGTGCTCCCCCAGATAGTCGAGTCCCTGGAACTTGAGCGCCCGGATCACCGCGATCAGCGTTCCCCGGTACTCCCAGACCGCCCGCAGGGCTTCGAACGGCGGCGGGCGGCGCCGGCACGCGGAGCACGCGAAGCCGGCCGGCAGCGGCCCGAGCCGCGCGGCCGGAATCGGCTCGCCGCACATCGCGCAGCCGGGCGCAGGCCGCACCAGGGCACCGCGGCACGGGAGGCAGAGGCCGAGGTGCGCCGGCCCCGGGCCCAGGGGACGGCCACACGCCAGGCAGGCGGCGGGGAGCAGGAAGCACTGCAGATGCCCCCAGAGGCCGGAGGCCGAGGCCGGGGTCCGCCCCTCGCCGGCGGCGTCTCGCCGGCGGGCGCGTTCGAACGAAAACCGGTGTCCGCGTGTGATGGTCGAGGGCCCTCCTCCGTAGACGGATTGACCGGCGGGCGGGGACCGAGCCACCACCCGCCGCGACGTACCTCTTCCTGATTAAGACGGAGATCGAAGGCGCTATACTCCCGCCCGGCGCCGGTGCCCCGGAGGCGAAGCGACCGGCGCAGCCGCTCCGCCGACCTGAATCGACGACTCGAGGCCGCTCATGGATCGAACCATCCGCTTGCCCCTCCAACTCGCCCTCTGCACCCTCCTGCTCGCGCTCCTGGCGCCGGCCCGCGGTGCGGCCCAGAACGAGTCCTACAACTTCAGCGTCGGCGTCCTGGGAGGGCTCGGCGGCTCGCTCGACGCCAACCCGGGCGACAAGCTGGACAACACCGGTTTCCAGCTCAACCTGGGGATGGTCACCCAACCGGGAACGCACCTGGTCCTGCGCCTCGGCCATCTGGGCCTGGACAGCTCGAAGCAGTTCGGCGACCTGACCAACGCCGATCTCACCTACGCGACGATCGGCGGCGAGTACCGGTATCAGCAGAGCTACTACGACTCCGGGGTCTACCTGGCCCTGGGCGGCTACCGCCTCGGCGGTGACGATGCCCTGGGGAGGAGCACGAACGACACCACGGTCGGCCTCGCCCTGGGGGTGACCGGAGAGTTCGACCTCTCGCGCCACCTCTCCATCCTGGTGGAGTTCTCCGGGCACTGGGCCGACCTGGGCCAGGCGCAGGTCTTCGCCATGGGCCACGCCGGCCTGGCCTGGCGGTTTTAGCCCGGACTTCTAGCGAAGCTCCGCCTCAAACCGACGAGGCATTCGGAGCGCTTCGGACTTCGTGAGTCGGAGCTCCCCCGCCCACGTCCAGCGATCGAGTCTACGTTCGCCTGAACGCCTACTCCAGAACGCTGGATTCATAGGATCCCCCCCACATCCCCTTGATCCCCTTCCCACCCCCGGGCACCGCAGCGCGAAGCGCTGTGGTCGGGGAAGGGGACACCCCCTCCCGAGTCTCGGCTCCGCTCGGGAAAACTCGACTCACCTGTCACGAAGTGAGCCTTTGTAGATGTCTAG
>CAZIIB010000505.1:0-3526 GCA_964539125.1 uncultured Thermoanaerobaculia bacterium
TATAATCAAGAAGTGCAGTACATGTAATAGTTATGTGCAATAGGATATGAAACCCAAAATATTTGTCAGCTCCACTATAATTGATTTTGAAGATTTACGTGGCGCATTAAAATATTATCTTGAAGAATATGGATATGATGTTCAGATGAGTGAATATCCTAACTTCAACGTAGATTCAGATGATTCTGCTATTGATACGTGTATCAAAAATCTTATGGATTGTCAATACTTCATTTTATTAATAGGATATCGGAGAGGAAGCTGGTATAAAGAAAATGAAATATCGGTTACAAATTTTGAATATCGTTCTGCTAAATCCCTAATAGAGGGAGGACATCCACTTAGGATAATATCATTTGTTCGAAAACCCATTTGGATATTAAAAAATGATCGCAATGGGTTAATCAATCATTTCAAAGAAAAATCCGAAGAATACTCTAATCTCGTAAAAGAAACTGGTTCAATTATAATTGACGATCCTAATTATATTTTTAATTTTTTACAAGAAATATCCAACGGCATTAAATTCCCTGGAAACGATTCACCAGTTAACAATTGGATTACAGAGTTTAACCAATTTGAGGATATTGTAACGGCATTAAAAAATACATTTCATATATCAGAATCCCTGCCAGAAAAGAGGCTTAAAAGACTACTAAAAAATGAACTTATTGAAAACAAAAATAAATTTTTGCTTTCAGCAGATGGCATAGACATTAAACATTACCTTGGGCCATATAAGTTTCCTCAAAAACATTTAATGGAATATTTAGCAGTAACATTTTACCCAAAATTATTCAACAAAAAGAACGAACCACTTTTTATTGATAACAAAGGGATTACAATACCACAATTAGATGCTACACGTTTAACTCTTATTTATACGATGGTACTGCCGCAATTAAGTTTTAAAGGTATGAATACTCGATTTCTTGAAAAGGCTATTGATGAAGGCATATTCCTTTCTTACAATGTTAACAAAGATGATTATGATATAAATCTATTATCACTTTCATTTACTAAATTACTTGAATTCATTAATATTCTAAAAAATATTTTTAATACTGATTTTTATAAAGTCTTTGAAAAAGAGATGGCTAAAATATCTACAGATAGTTCACTTCACGAACAATTTGTTCATATGTCAGTTGAAAGTGCTGGGGTTATACTGAGCTTAGTCCGTGGCATTCGAATTTATGAATTAATTGACACCATTCTTGAAGTATTAGAAAATAATAATTTGCAATCGTTGTCTACTTTTGATTTTTCAGAAAAATATTTTTTAAAATATTTATAAATGCACATAACCTGCAACTCAAAGCGACCGCATAATCGATGCAGCGTTTTTAAGGTTTTTGGCTTTCACTTTTCCCCGCCGTTGGCGGGGCAGGCGTTCAAAGTTGCATTAAGGAAGTCTTTCTAATTAACAGAACTACAAACTGTACTTACCAAGAAAGTTAAGTACAGTTTGTAAAACATTCGGCGTTTGTAGCTAAGGTGGCGTAGCTGTGTTGGGCGGCGCTTTAGTTGCAACTTCGTTATGTTGTTCACTAAATGAGGTAAATTGATGTCGGATTTCATACATCATTACACAGATATAAATACACTTTCATTAATCCTAAAGTATAAAACAATTCGTTTCAATCGTTTAGATAGAGTTGATGATATTACGGAGGAAGATTCCTTCAAAGTTTTAAAATTAGCTAAGTTTTTCTTTGTAAGTTGTTGGACATATGATGAAAACGAGAGTATTCCTCAATGGAATATGTACACTAAAGATATGGCTGGTGTTAGAATTAGTTTCCCTAAAAAACTTTTTAATTATTTGCCATTAAAAGTTCCCGCAAAGTATAAAGCAAACCAAAGTGGAGTAATTACATCCGCAATCCCTTTTGAAAGGATGTTTACTGATACTTATATGATACTTCCAAATTTCTTTGATGAAAAACATTTTGCTAGGAAGGTGGAATATTATGAAGATTATGAAAAGCGAAAAAATGAATCAATTAATTTTGAGATAGATTCAAACGGGGCTTTTAAAGGACAAATACAAGATCCTACTGGAATAGCAGCAATGAAAAGTCCTGATTGGCAATTTCAGAAAGAATTCCGATTTGTTCTGTTTATTTTTCCATCTTTACCACTTCCCCCAAATGGCCCTTTTTCAAAAGAGTTTTATGAAAGAATGCCTAATTTTGTCGCACAAAAATTATATAATGGAGAAGGTCCATCGATTGAATATTTTGATGTGGATATTAATCCGGATATATTAAATAAAATAGTTGTTACCACTGGTCCACTTTGTACTAATGGGGATTTTTTGATAGTGGAATCACTACTAGAAAAATATGCTAGTGAAGCTACTATTTATAAAAGTAAGTTTGAAGGCACAATTAGAAAACCAAAACGATAGATAGACAACATAACCGGCGGCTCAACGCGACCGCCAAATCGGTGCGGTGTTTTTAATGGCTTTGGTTTTACGTCTGGCATTCTTGTTCGGGGAATTTGTTCTTATTAATAAACTTGCCTCCGGCGCGTACGATGAAAGTTACGCACCTGCGGCTAAATCATTGGCAGTTGTGGCTTACTTGGCGTAGCCGTTCCGGGCGGACGCGTTAGCCGCAACTCCGTTATGCCTCTAAAACAATGAGTAAACCAAAGAGTAAAATATTGAAAGGTTACAAGCAAACTGGAAAAAGATTTATCCCTCCAATGATGGCTCTTGGTACATTTAGTGAGGTATCTTGGATTAATGAAATCTTGCCTGAGCTTATTTGGTTTGGCATGCTAAATGAGAAATTTGGTGTTCGCAAGGGAATTGAATTAGGATGCAAAATTTCAAAAGAAGCCGCTGAAATATTCGACAAAAAAGAACCAACTAATTTTTCGTTTTTATCATCATATAAGTTTTTAAGCGAGGCACAAAAAAATGCACTGCTTGACTCCATTGCAAAAAAAAATATTCTCGAATCTTTGCGCTATGGATTAAATGTCTTTTATGATTTATTCCCAGACTTTCCACTAAATTTTATGTTCAGTGAGCCTCCTCGTAAAGTAAATGAACATGATATATCGAACTTTAAGGAATTTATAGCTCAATATTTTGATAGACGAAATAAATCAGCCATGTTAATACAAGCTAATGCCGAATACATTCTTGCTATTTGCGGTCGAGTTTTCTATTCAAAACAAGTGGGTGCGCCAGATTTAGAATCAATAGTAAAACGATATGGTTCAGATGAAGAAAAAAAAGCTAGTTCTCATGTTAGAGCGTATGTTAATTTTAATTATGGTAGTCAGAAAGAGTTATTAACTAATCAATGGCCAAAATATTTTTGGAATAGGTGTTTTCAAATGGAACCTTTAATTTTAGAATTACCCGTGCTAAATGAAGATGGATTTAAAGAATTAGGAGAGTTCGAAAAATCTCTTATTAAATACATGCACTTACTTGACTGCGGTTACATAGAAAGATTTAATAAGATTCCAAAAGATTTATCTAAATCTGAGAATTTCGAAATAA
>CAZIIB010000506.1:0-3517 GCA_964539125.1 uncultured Thermoanaerobaculia bacterium
CTCATCTCGCTTCGGAAGAATGCCAGGACCCCCTCCTCATTCAACCCTCCCGTCCGGAGCCAGGAGAGCCACTCCTCGACGACCAACGCAGCATCGGTGGTCAGGCGGTACGGCGTCACGTCGACGGCCTGAGCGTTCTCTCCGAGGGGCTGAACGTGATCGAGTCGCATCACCGATTCCGCTGGTCCACCGATAGGAAGGGAATCCCAGAGGTATTGCGGGTACTCGGCTCTCCGGATCCGTTTCAGGAACTCCGGGTTGAAACCGCCTCGCTTCCCGCTCCGGTCAGCTCCGTAGTACGGCGCAATCAGGACCGAGCGGTTGGTCTGGTAGCGGGCCGAGCCAGTTCTCAGGCTCCTTGCGACCTCCGCCCCAAGCTCCGACAAGACCAGGGCAGGCCGCTTCTTAGCCCGTTGGACGATACGCACTTCTCCCTCGTAGGTCGGTAGGCCGGCCACCGGCAGATAGGCCCCGGACGGTGGGACATTCCGACGAAGGGGCGAGATTTCGAAGTCCGCCTCTCCGTGAGCCTCGGGATCGGTCCGCCCCTGAGCGACCAGCACGTACGGCTGCTGGTCGACATGAGGAAGAAAGGCCCTCACGAGGCGCCCGTACTCCAACCGGGGCTCTTCGGTCTCCTCCCACCACTCCCCGCAGAAGTTCTGGACGGAGTCGTCAGGGTAGGTCCTTGTCACCTCGAGCCCTGGAGGTCCACACGTCGTCCGAGAACGAGAGCGTCCCTCTTCGTGATTCGGGTTCCGGTCCGTCCAGCCACGCGGTCCCCTCGGCGAAGACCTCGTCGTAGCGCGGTGGCGGCTGAGGCACCAAGGTACGGCGAGCTTCCCGTTGCTTCGCCAGTCGGCGCTGGACCTCCTCGCGCATCCTCTTGAGCCGGGTCTTCGAGAGCTTGATTTCAGGAAGCAGCTCCGCCGGCGTCCGCTCGCTCACCTCGAGAGGCTCAGGCTCCGCCTGAAGATCCAGCCGCTCTCCCGGCTTCGCGCGCAGCATGGGCGCCGTCCGGTACACGTGATGAAGAAGAGCGCTCGTGTCCGAGCCGTAGGCGCGCACGGCCGCAGCCACCGAGCGCTCCACCTCGATCGGAAGACCTCGTTCTCGAACCTCCATCTGGTCGGCCGGCAGGCGCCAGCGAACGCTGTCGTCCCGATACCTGCTGGCAAATTGACGGCACGCCGCGCCGAGATGCGCCATGGCGGGCTCGATCTGCTGGAAAGCCTCCACCGCCCACGGCCCGAACTTGTGGAACCGCCAGTCGACGCCGGAGTAGGTCTCGCCGCCGTGGGCCTCCGCGTAGGCCAGGTCGGCAAGGTACAGGTACTTGAGGAGGTGAATCGGCCCGAGCTCGCGGTCCCGGGGATGGTCGGCCTGAGCGGCGACCGCGAGGGCGTAGCCGAAGACTTCCTCGATGCGAGCGGGTTTCATGGCGGTGCGGTTGAAGGGCCGACAGAGGTCACGAGGTACAGCACAAGCTCCTCCTTCGGCCGCGCCAGATGTCCCAGGTGGCGGTCGCCGTCGTGGAGCGGATAGCCCAGGCCCACCCTCTTCGGGCTGGCCGTTCAGGGTCCAACCCCACCTCCCAGGTGCCAGGTCAAACGGGGGCCGTCGTATACCAGGGAGAGCGAGTTCAGGACATTCCGACCCAGAATGCCCCACTCTTCGTCGATGACCAAGAAGCGGCCTCGGAAGGTCCTGTTCGCGAGAACCATCTCCAAGTCGCGGGACTCGGCGGACGTGGCATGGCCATCAAACCCGGCCAGTTGAAAGCGTTCGCCTGGCTCCTTTGGCAACCCGAGCCTCTCGAGGGCCGTCCGGGGAACCAGCGAGACATCGGCGCCGGTGTCCAGGAGCATGGGCACGTCCGTCGCCGTGGCCGAGTGGTCGAGGCTTCGAAGAATCACTCGTGCCACCGGAGCTGGAGGCGAGAAGCACTCGCTGTCATATCGTGGCATCCGGCCCGGCCTTCCCCGCCTCGGTCACCTCCATCGTGAACTGGCTGGCCTCTTCGGGATGCAGCAGGCGCGGGCTCCACACTCGGGGCAGCGTCTCCACCGTCTCACGGACTACCACGAGAACCTCGGTCCTCTCGGGTAGCTTGCCATCCAGGAGGCGGACCTGCCCGCCTTCGACCACCCCTTTCAATGTCACCATACTCATCCCGTCCTCCTCGGCGACCACTTGCTCGGTTCGTCGGTCACGCCACGCGCCGCTCCCGCAAGGGAAAGAATACCAGCCTCTGCCAACGCCTTGGCCCTTCCTGCGGCCCACCTACGACCGCTCGAGGGCCCACGCACCGCAGGAGACGAGCCCGGGTGGCGTCGTGAATCCTCGGCGGTGAAGGCCAGCACCCATCCCCGCGACTCCATCCTCGATTCGGCCCGGGCCAAGATGCTTCGCCTCCCGGGCATCGATACCGCCTGACCATTCGGCCTTGGAACTGGCATGGTTGCTCATCCGCCGCGGGTCTTCGACCACCGGTCATGGCCCAGAAGCCGGAGGAGGCGAACCTCCCCCGGCATCCAGACCCACTGCCTACTCCCTCCCCTCCAGGCGGCGCATGAGGGCTCGGCCCAGGATTGGGGAGACCTCGGGGCCGAGGGACTCGAGGGCCAGGGCCATGGCCTCCGGGTTCGCCGCCAGGCAGGCGACGGCGTGGAGGTACGGCAGGAGCTCCTCGTCCGGGCGGGCGAGGTGGCCCAGGTGGATGCCGCCGTCGTGGAGCGGATACCCCAGGCGGGCCTTCTTGGGGCTGCGCCGGACGGGCGTTCTCTTGAGCGTCAGCCGGTTCGGGGTCGCGAGGGCCGAGAGCGCCGCGGCGCAGAGCAGCGCGCTCGGCCGGCGCAGGAAGACCGCCATCGCCTGGTCGCCCCCAGCCACGGACTCGCCGTTCCGGACGACGGCATAGAGGAGCCCCGAGCCCGCCGGAACCGCCTCCACCTCCCAGGAGCCGGCCGCCACCGCCTGCTGGGCGAACGGTGGCTCCTCCCGGTTCAGGGTCTTGGACAGGTAGAGCGCCGAGAAGGCGTTCGCCGGAGGCGTCCGGCGCGCGGGTGCTGCGGGGCGCGACGGCTGGTCGGTGGAATGAGAGGTGCGGGTGGATCGAGGGGAAACGGAATCGCTTCGGGGACTGCGAGTGCTACTCTTCTTCGTGCTTCGCATCGGATCTGCACTCCTTTGCGGAGTGGCCCGGGCGAGCCTCAACCTCGCTCGGGCCGTCTACGGATTCCCGGCGGCCTGGAAGGACCGCACCCCAAACGGCTGCGCGGGCGCGCCTCCCTACCGGGCTCGACTTTCCGCGATACTACCGCGTCGTCGAAGAGAAGTCAAGCGAATTCCGAAGATACTTCCTCGCGAGATTGCAACCGGATCCAGCTCTCACCTGCGGTCCGCCGATCAGTTTTCTTTCTCGGCGCCCGCCCGCTCGAGGTTGAGAGCCAGAAGGCGCTCGAGGATCTTGTCCTCGGGGAGGTCGGCGGGCCAGCCGTAGGCAGCGGCGACGGCC
>CAZIIB010000507.1:0-3517 GCA_964539125.1 uncultured Thermoanaerobaculia bacterium
CCAGGCTCTCGCGCGCCCAGTGGCTCATCACCTGGCGGTTGGCGAAGGCGTAGTTCGCCGCCGCCGCCATGGCCGCGAGATAGCGCCGGCCCTCGGGCGAGGCGATGGGCGCGCAGCAGAGCTGCTTGTCCGGCAGCTCGATGCCGTAGCGCGCCGCCGCGTGGACCATGACCTTCAGGTGATCGGTGCACACCTGGTGGCCGAGGCCGCGGGAGCCCGAGTGGATGAGGACGGTCACCTGGTCCGCCTCGAGGCCGAAGGCGGCCGCGGCCCGCCGATCGTAGACCTCGTCGACGTACTGGATCTCGGCGAAGTGGTTGCCCGAGCCGAGGGTGCCGAGCTGCCCGGCGCCCCGCTCGAAGGCACGCTCGGAGACCTCGTCGGCGTCGGCGCCGTCGAGGCGGCCCCCCTCCTCCAGGTGCTCCAGGTCCTCCGGCCGCCCGAAGCCCTCCTCGACCGCCCAGGAGGCGCCGCCGGCGAGCACCCGGCGGAGCTCCTTCTTCGACAGGCGCAGGTCCCGCCGGCCGACCCCCACGCCGGTGGGGATGTTGTGGAAGAACCGGGTGACGACCTCGCGGATCCGGGGTTCGACGTCGGCGCGGCTCAGACCTGAGCGCAGGAGGCGGACCCCTCAGTTGATGTCGTAGCCCACGCCGCCGGGGGAGATCACCCCCTCCTCGGCGTCCATCGCCGCCACCCCGCCGATGGGGAAACCGTAGCCCCAGTGGATGTCGGGCATGGCGATCGAGGCCCGGACGATCCCCGGCAAGTGGGCGACGTTGGCCACCTGCTGGAGGCTCTCGTCGGCGCGGATCTCCTCCATCATCGCCGCGCTCGAGAAGACCAGGCCGTCGACCCGCATCTTCCCCCGGCGCGGGATCCGCCAGCGCACCTCGTCGATCCGCTCGAGCTCGGTCATCTAGAGAACCTCCCTATGAATCTGCCGCGGCACTCGCAGCGCTTCAGGCTCCGCCAGCCGTAGGCCCCCCACCCACGTCCACCGCCCGAGCCTGGGTTCGGCCGAGCGCCTTCTCCAGAACGGCGGATCCAGTGGGTCGCCCCCCTCACCCTCGATCCCTCTCCCACCCTCACGGGGGGCGAGGGACGCCCCCACCCGGTCTTGCCGCATCCGTAGACTGGACTCGTTCGTCACGACTCGGGTTGGCTCAGACAGTTCGCCGCCCCCCTCGTCAAATGTCGAAGACCACCTTCCCGTACCAGCCGTCGGCCTCCCGCCGCACCTCCAGCCCGTGGTACGTCACCCCCTTGATCGCCACCTTCAGGGGGTGGCGGTCCGGGTCGTAGGGCTCGCCCTGCGCCTGGACCTCGAGGCGGAGGGAGCCCTCCACCTCCTCGAGGCGCACCTCCGCTCGGCGGAAGAGCAGGCCGTCGACGTCGAAGCGGTAGACGAGCTCGCCCAGCCACTCGACCATCAACTCCTCCAGGCTCGGCGCCTCGACCTCGAGGTGGTGCGTCTCCGCCGGCTCGACCGCCGAGCGGTCGGTGACGGTGTCGGTGAACGCCCAGAGGGCCTCGGCGTAGAGGCCTTCGCGCGTAGAGGCCGAGAGCTCCACGGCGACGTCCGCCGTGTGGTCGAGGAAGCTGTAGGGCATGCTGCCTGAAACTATACACTCGGCGCCGGAGGAGTCATCGATCATGACCCGTGAAGAGCTGCTCGCCGTCGCCCGGGGGGACCGGCCCGCCGACACCCTGCTCGCCAACGCCCGCCTCGTCAACGTGTTCTCTGGCGAGGTCCTGGAGACCGAGATCGCCCTGGCCGGCGGACGGGTGGCCGGGATCGGCCCCGGCTACGACGCCGCTCGGAGCCGGGTGGACCTGGGCGGGCGCTACGTCTGCCCCGGCCTCCTCGACGCCCACGTCCACATCGAGAGCGCCCTGGTGCGGCCAGCCGAGTTCGCCCGCGCCGTCGTCCCGCGCGGCGTGACCACCGTGGTCACCGACCCCCACGAGATCGCCAACGTCCGCGGCCTCGAAGGGATCCGCTTCATGCTCCGGGACTCCGCGGGGGTGCCGCTCACCGTCTTCGTCAACGCCTCCTCCTGCGTGCCGGCCACCGACCTGGGCACCGCCGGGGCCGCCCTCGGAGCCGACGACCTGGCGTCGCTCCTGGCCGAGCCCCGGGTGCTGGGGCTGGCCGAGGTGATGAACTTCCCCGGCGTGATCGCCGGAGCACCGGAGGTGATGGCCAAGCTCGAGGCCTTCGCCGGCCGTCCGATCGACGGCCACGCTCCCGGGGTGTCGGGCCCGGCCCTGAACGCCTACGTCGGCGCCGGCATCAGCTCGGATCACGAGGCCACGACCCTCGAGGAGGCCCGGGAGAAGCTCCGCCTGGGGATGACCATCTTCCTGCGCGAGGCGACCAACGCCAGGAACCTCGAGGCGCTCCTGCCTCTGGTCGACCGCTGGAGCGAGCCCTACCTCTGCTTCGCCACCGACGACCGGGTGCCCTCGGACCTGCTCGACGACGGCTCGATCGACCACATGGTGCGCGTGGCCATCGCCCGCGGCGTCGAGCCCATGGCGGCGATCCGCATGGCCACCATCAACCCGGCGCGTCACTACGGCCTGGCGGACCGCGGGGCGATCGCTCCGGGACGGCGGGCCGACCTGGTGGTGTTCTCCGATCTCGAGGACCTGCGGGCCGAGGAGGTGTGGGTGGCGGGCGAGAGGGTGGCCGAAGGGGGCCGGCCGCTGTTCGAGGCGCCGCCGGCCGACGCCGCGGCGGTCACCGGCACGGTCCACCTGGCGCCAGGCGGGCTCGACTTCCGGTTGCCGAGCGACGGCTCGCGCGGGGCCATGCCGCCCGAGGTGCGGGTGATCGGGGCGATCCCGGACCAGATCCTCACCCGCCGCCTCTCCGCCACGGCGCGCACCGAGGACGGGAGCCTGGTCGCCGACCCGGAGCGCGATCTCGCCAAGATCGCCGTCGTCGAGCGCCACCACGGCTCGGGGCGGATCGGCAAGGGGTTCGTCTCGGGGCTCGGCCTCCAGGCGGGCGCGCTCGCCGGCACCTTCGCCCACGATCACCACAACCTGGTGGTGATCGGCGTCGACGACCGGTCGATGGAGACGGCGGCGGGGGCGGTGGCGGAGGCCGGGGGCGGGCTGGCGGTCGCCCGGGGAGAGACGCTGATGGCCCTCGTGCCCCTGCCCATCGCCGGGCTGATGTCCGACCGGCCGGTGGAGGAGGTGCGCGCCGCCATGGACCGGCTCCTGGCCGCGGCCCGCGAGCTGGGCTCCCCGCTCCACGACCCGTTCATGGCCATGAGCTTCCTCACCCTGGAGGTGATCCCCACCCTAAAGATCACCGACCGGGGGCTGGTGGACGTGGATCGCTTCGAGGTAGTGCCACTGTACGACCAGTGAAGCTTCGCCTCAAACCGACAAGGAGCCGGGTCCGGCACGTTAGGTTCTCGCGCTGAGGCGCAGAGCTGCAGAGGAGGGTGATCGATGGGCGGAGCCCGGGAGAGCAGCCTTTCCGGGGGGCCGTTGATTG
>CAZIIB010000508.1:0-3514 GCA_964539125.1 uncultured Thermoanaerobaculia bacterium
GTGCTCGACGGCCGGGGCGTTCCAGTCGACCAGGAGCTGCTGCCGCTCCTCGGCCGAGAGCAGGGGCAGCCGGGCCGCCGGCGTCTCCGGATCGGCGAGGCCGGCGGCGAGGAGGGTCTCGAGGCTGCGGGTGAAGCGCTCGACCGTGGAGAGATCGAACAGGTCGGTGCTGTAAGCCCACTGGCCGGCGAGCTCCTCGCCGGTGTCGAACAGGTTCAGGGTGAGGTCGAACTTGGAGATCCCGGTGCCCGGGTTGGCGCGCGCGAGCTCCAGGCCCAGCTCCCGGCCCACGGCCGGCTCGGCCACCAGCGGCTGGACGATGAGCATCACCTGGAAGAGGGGGGAGTAGGCGAGGTTCCGGCTCGGCCGCAGCTCCTCCACCAGCTTCTCGAAGGGCACCTGCTGGTGGTCGTAGCCCTCCAGCGTCACGCGGCGGGCGCGCTCGATCAGCTCCCCGAGGCCCGGATTCCCCTCCAGGCCGACGCGCAGGGCCAGAGTGTTGACGAAGAAGCCGACCAGCTCCTCGAGCTCGGGCCGGAATCTCCCTTCGACCGGGGTGCCCACCACCACGTCGTCCTGGCCGGCCAGGCGCCCGAGCAGGGCGGCGTAGGCCGCGAGCAGGGCCATGAAGGGGGTGGCGCCGCGCACCCGGGAGGTGGCGCGCAGGCCGTCGGTGAGCTCCCGGGGCAGGCGCACGGGCCGGGTGGTGCCACGGAAGCTCTGGGCCGGAGGGCGAGGCCGGTCTGCGGGGAGCTCGAGCAGCTCCGGGGCTCCGGCCAGGCGCTCGCGCCAGTGGGCCACCTCCGCCTCGAGTCGCGCGCCGGAGAGGTGGCGGCGCTGCCAGGCGGCGAAGTCGGCGTACTGGACCTGCAGCTCGGGGAGGGCCGCCGCGCCCGCTCCGCCCGGCCGCCCGCCCCGGCCCAGGCGGCGCGCGTAGAGCACCAGCAGGTCGCGCACCAGGATCCGCTCCGAGGCTCCGTCGCTCGCCACGTGGTGGACGGTGAGGAGCACCTGGTGCTCGTCCGGGGCGGAGCGGATCAGGAGCGCCCGCGCGAGCGGCCCGCGCGCGAGGTCGAAGGGCCGGCGGGCCTCCCGGCTCGCGAAGCGCGCGGCCTCCGGCTCCCGGCGCGGCGCCGGCAGCCGGGTGAGGTCGACGCGGGCGAGGGGCAGGCGCCCCTCGGGCGCGATCACCTGCACCGGTCCGCGGGCGGTCTCGGCGAAGGTCGTCCGCAGCGTCTCGTGCCGGGCGGCCAGATCGCCCAGGGCACCTTCGAGGGCCGCTGCGTCGAGGCGGCCTCGCACCCGCAGCGCCGACGGCAGGTTGTAGAGGGGACTTTCCGGCTCGAACCGGTCGAGGAACCAGAGTCGTTCCTGGGCGTACGAGAGGGGCGACGGGGCGCTCCGCGCAACGCGGGGGATGGCCGAGCGCCCTTCACCTCCTCCGGCCGCGTCCGCTCGCCGCTCGACCGCCTCGGCGAGCCCCGCCACCGTCGGCGCCTGGAAGAGGGTCATCAGGGGGAGCTCGACCCCGAAGGCCGCCTCCAGCCGGGAGACGACGCGGGTCCCCAGGAGCGAGTGCCCGCCCAGGAGGAAGAAGTCGTCGTCGACCCCCACCCGCTCGACGCCCAGCACCTCGCACCAGATCCGGGCGACGGTCGCCTCGGTGGCGGTGCGCGGCGCCACCCGGCCGCCGGCGGCGACCTCGGGCGCGGGCAGGGCGCGCCGGTCCACCTTGCCGCTGGGGGTGAGGGGCATCGCCTCGAGGACCACCAGCGCCGAGGGGAGCATGTACTCGGGCACGCGGCTCGCCAGGTCGCGCCGCAGCCCGGCCAGGGTCGGGGCGTCCTCGCCGGCGGCGACCACGTAGGCGACGAGCCGCCGCTCCTCGCCCTCGCCCGGCGCCAGGACCACCGCTTCGCGCACCGCCGGCAGGTCGGCGAGGGCGGCCTCGATCTCGCCGAGCTCGATCCGGAAGCCACGCAGCTTCACCTGGTGATCGATCCGCCCCAGGTAGGCGACCTCGCCCTCGGCGAGCCAGCGGGCGAGGTCCCCGGTGCGGTAGAGCCGGCTCCCCGGCGCGTCGCCGAACGGGTCGGGCACGAAGCGCTCGGCGGTGAGCGCCGGACGCCCCACGTATCCCCGCGCCACCTGGACGCCGCCGATTCGCAGCTCTCCGGGCACCCCCACCGGCACCTCGCGGCCGTGGCGGTCCACCACGTGGATCCGGGTGTTGGCCACCGGGTGTCCGATGGGCACGCCGTGGGGCGTCTCGCCCGCGGACGCGGGCGCGGTCGGCCAGTGGGTGACGTCGACCGCCGCCTCGGTGGGGCCGTACAGGTTGTGGAGCGGCGCCTCCAGGCTCCGGTAGTAGCGCTCCACCAGGTCGGGGGCGAGGGCCTCGCCGCTCGCGATCACCCGGCGCAGGCTCCGGCAACCCTCGAGCCCCCGGGCCTCGAGGAAGGCCTGGAGCATCGAGGGGACGAAATGCAGGGTCGTGATCCGCTCGCGGGCCACGGTCGCCGCCAGGTAGGCCGGGTCCTTGTGGCCCTCCGGCCGGGCCATGACCAGGGTGGCGCCGGTCAGGAGCGGCCAGAACAGCTCCCACACCGACACGTCGAAGCTCGCCGGCGTCTTCTGGAGCACGCGATCGGACGGGTCGAGGCGGAAGGTCTCCTGCATCCAGAGCAGCCGGTTGACGATGCCGGCGTGGTGGTTCATCACCCCCTTCGGGCGGCCCGTCGAGCCGGAGGTGAAGATGGCGTAGGCCACGGCGTCGGGCCGGCACGGCGCCGGCCGAGCCGGCGGGGCACCCCCGACGTCGCCGCCCGGCGGCAGGGCGCTCACCTCCACCCCGCCGGCGGGCAGGCGGCCGAGGAGACCGGGCTGGGCCAGGAGCACCGGCGGGCGGGCGTCCTCGATCATCGCGGCCAGCCGCTCTCCCGGATACGACGGGTCGAGGGGGACGTAGGCGCCCCCCGCCTCGAGCACCGCCAGCAGCGCCACCTCGAGCTCCAGGGAGCGCTCGGCCGCCACGGCCACCAGGGACTCCGGCCCCACCCCGGCGGCCCGGAGCCGCCCGGCCAGGCGCCCGGCGCGGGCGGCGAGCTCGCGGTAGCTCAGCGCGGCGTCGCCGGAGACCAGGGCGATCGCGTCGGGGGTCGCGTGGGCCTGGGCCGCCACTTGCTCGTGGAGGGTCACGGGCCCGTCGTAGGCCGCGGCGGTGCGGTTCCAGGCGGCGAGCTGGGCGCGCTCGGGCGCCGAGAGCAAGGGCAGCGCGGGCAGCGCGGTCTCCGGGGCCGCGGCGGCGGCGGCCAGGAGCCCCTCCAGGTGGCCGAGGAGCCGAGCGACGGTGGAGCGGTCGAACAGGTCGGGGTTGTACTCGGCGGTGACCGACAGCCGGTCCTCGAGGTCGGCGGCGTAGAGGGTGAGGTCGAACTTCGAGGTCCCGGTACCCGAGGCGAAGGCGGTGAGCCGGAGGCCAGGGGCCTCCACCGCCGCCGGGCGGTCCTGAAAG
>CAZIIB010000509.1:0-3504 GCA_964539125.1 uncultured Thermoanaerobaculia bacterium
GGGCTCTTCCAGAGCTCGAGGGGATCGGCGGGCTGAACGTCGTAGTGGCCGTAGAACAGGACCGTCGGCTTGCCCGGGGCGCCGGTCCATTCGCCGTAGACCAGCGGGTGGCCGCCGGCGTCGACCGACTCCGCCGTGAGGCCGGCGGCCTTCATCTGCTCGATCAGGAAGCTGCTCGCTCGGCGCACTTCGTCGGCGTAGTCCGGGTCGGTGGAGATGGACGGTATCCGCAGGTAGTCCTGGAGCTCGGCGAGGTAACGGTTCTTCTCGCGGTCGATGCGGTCGAGGACATCCTGGCTGTCGTGGCTCATGATCGGTGCTCCCTCCTTCTTACGGCTCGGCCCTGCTGGATGCGACGCCGAGCGGGTCGGCTGCGCGGGCCGGAACGGACGAAATCGGAACCGGCCTGCGCCGGGGAGGGCGGCCGGGCTTCAGAGCATAGCCCGGTTTTCGGCGGGCCTCAATCTCCGAGGCTCCCGGTTTCGCTCGCCGGGCCCTTCTCTGCGGCTCGGGAGATGCGGGTCAGGTTCACCGCGTTGACCAGGAAGTGGGCGGTCATGGGCGCGAGCAGGGTGCCGAGCTCGCGGACGAGGAGGCCGAAGGCGAGCCCGGCGACGGCGGCGAAGAGGGTCCAGAGCCAGAAGGCCCGGCCCGGCCCGGTGTGGAGGAGGGCGAAGAGGACGGTCGCCACGACGATACCGAGCGATCCCTGGACCGCGCCGCGGAAGAAGAGCTCCTCGGCGAAGGCGGAGATCAAGGCGAGGGCGACGGCGTCCGGGGCCGGGAGGCCGGAGAGGATCTCGGCGAGCAGGCGCTCGAGCTCGCGGGCGAGGC
Organism: uncultured Thermoanaerobaculia bacterium; assembly: GCA_964539125.1. Taxonomy (GTDB): domain Bacteria; phylum Acidobacteriota; class Thermoanaerobaculia; order Multivoradales; family DATKCC01; genus CAVUBL01. The sequence goes on from CAZIIB010000509.1 coordinate 835, forward strand.
CGAGGGTGTGGCGGCCGAGCTCCCAGAGGCCGATGAGGGCGAGGCCGGTGCCGGCGCCCCAGGCGAGCTCGATCGCCCAGCGGCCGGGGTCGACGAACTGGTCGAGGGAGAGGCCGCCGCGGGCGATGGCCATCCAGACGCCGCCTGCGATGGCCAGGACCAGGTAGACGGTCCAGGCGATGCGGTAGAGGCGGTGGGGGGTGATGCGCGGGGCTTCGTCAGGGGTCATGGGGATCACACGTCCGCGGGCCGGTGGCTTTCTCGGCGGCAGACTGCGCCGGCGAGAAACCACGCGGGCCCGCGGACTGCCACCTTGGCGGTTGGAACGACGGTCCGCGCGTCGGTGGGGGAGGTGTGGGGGGAATGGCGGTCGGTGCCTGCCGAGGCGCTCTCACTCCTCGAAGGTCTTGCCCGTCTTCGCCCAGTCCGAGAGGAACCTGTCGAGCCCGACGTCGGTCAACGGATGCTTATAGAGCTTCTTCAGGGTGGCGAACGGAATCGTGGCGACGTGGGCTCCGAGGAGGGCGGCCTGGACCACGTGGAGCGGGCTCCGCACCGAGGCCACCAGCACCTCGGTGGCGAAGTCGTAGTTGGCGTAGATCGTCACCACCTGCTCGATCAGCTCCATGCCGGCGCCGCCCACGTCGTCGATCCTCCCGACGAAGGGGGAGATGTAGGCGGCCCCCGCCTTGGCGGCGAGGAGCGCCTGGGCCGCCGAGAAGCAGAGGGTCACGTTGGTGCGGATGCCCTCGGCGGCGAGGTCGCGCACCGCCCGGAGGCCGGCGGGCGAGAGGGGCACCTTGACCACCACGTTCGGCGCCAGGCCGGCGAGGCGCCGCGCCTGCTCCATGATCTCGCCGTGCTCGGTGGCCAGCACCTCGCCCGAGACCGGACCGGGGACCCGCTCGGCGATCTGCCGCACCGTGGGCAGGTAGGGCTTGCCCTGCTTCGCGATCAGGCTCGGGTTGGTGGTGACGCCGTCCACCATCCCCCACTCGAGCCCTTCCTCGATCTCGTCCACGTCGGCGGTGTCGAGAAAGAATTTCATCGGCCTCGGCTCTCCTCGGTTCTGGTTCAGTTCACGACCTCGTCGGCGGGTCCTTCCCCTCCGTCGTCGCCGTCGTCCGGGTCTTCGTCATCCTCTTCGACCACCTTGGCCAGGGCGACCAGGCGGTCGTCGTCCTCGAGGTCCATGATCTTGACCCCTTGGGTCGAGCGCCCGATGGTGCGCACGCCGTCGATCCCGATGCGGATGATCTTGCCCTCGCGGGTGATCATGATCAGGCCGTCGCCCTCGTGGACCTGCTTGACCCCCACCACTTCGCCGGTCTTCTTCCCCACCTTGAGGTTGATGATGCCCAGACCGCCGCGGCCCTGGAGGCGGTACTCCTCGAGGGCGGTGCGCTTGCCGTAGCCGTGCTCGGAGGCGGTGAAGATGTCCCCCTCATCCTCGAGCACCTCGATGCCCACCACCCGGTCGCCGGGGCGGAGCCTGATGCCCCGGACGCCCCGGGTCACGCGGCCCATGGGGCGCGCGTCGTCCTCGGAGAAGCGGATCGAGTAGCCCTTGGCGGTGGCGAGCAGGATGTCGTGGCCACCGTCGGTCACCCGGACCTGGAGCAGGCGGTCGCCGTCGTCGACGTTGATGGCGTTGATGCCGCCGACCCGGGGGTTCGAGTAGGCCGAGAGCTCGGTCTTCTTGATCACGCCGCGCTCGGTGGCGAAGACCAGGAACCGGTCGTCGGCGAACTCGCGCACGGCCACCGTGGTGGCGATCTTCTCCTCGGCCTCCAGGTTGAGCAGGTTGACGATCGCCTTGCCCTTGGCCGCGGGGCCCAGCTCCGGGATCTCGTGGACCTTGAGCCAGTGGACCCGGCCGCTCTCGGTGAACACCAGGACGTAGCTGTGGGCCGAGGCGACGTAGAGGTGCTCGACCAGGTCCTCGTCGCGGGTCACCATGCCGGTGCGCCCCTTGCCGCCCCGGCGCTGGGCGCGGTAGAGGGCGAGGGGCGAGCGCTTGACGTAGCCGGTGCGGGTGACCGTGATCACCATGTCCTCGTCGGCGATCAGGTCCTCGATCGTGATCTCGTGGGTGTAGGGCAGGATCTCGGTGCGCCGGGCGTCCCCGAAGGTCTCCCGCAGCTCCCGGAACTCCTTCTTGATCTCTTCGAGGAGCAGGCTCTCGGAGCCCAGGATCGCCCGCAAGCGCTCGATGAGCTCCATCAGCCCCCGGTACTCCTCCACCACCTTCTCGCGCTCGATGCCGGTGAGCTTCTGGAGCCGCATGTCGAGGATCGCCTGGGCCTGCGGCTCGGTGAAGGTGTAATCCTCCATGAGCCGGGTGCGGGCCTCGGCCGGGCTCGAGCTGGCTCGAATCGTGGCGATGATCTCGTCCAGGATGTCGAGGGCTTTGAGAATGCCCTCGAGGATGTGGGCCCGCTCCTCGGCCTTGCGCAGGTCGTAGCGGGTCCGGCGGATGATCACCTGCTTCCTGTGGTTCAGGAAGTGCTCGAGGAGCTCGCGCAGGTTCATCACCTTCGGCTGGCTGTCGACGATGGCCAGCAGGATGATCCCGAAGGTGGTCTGCATCTGGGTCATCTTGTAGAGCGAGTTGAGGAGGATCTCCGCCACCTCGCCCCGGCGCACCTCGAGGACGATCCGGATGCCGTC
>CAZIIB010000510.1:0-3499 GCA_964539125.1 uncultured Thermoanaerobaculia bacterium
GCCCTCGCCCTCGCGCTGATGGCCTTGCCGGCTTCGGCCACCCAGCACCCGAACCACGCTCAGGGCTTCGAGCCCGAGCACCTGTATCAGTTCGGCGACCTGGACAGCATCAACGAGTTCAACGGCAACCTGACGCTACAGATCCCCTTCGGGTCGTACCCGGTCAACGGCGGCTTCTCGTACAAGCTTCAGGTCGTCTACACGGGCAACGTCTGGGACTACGAGCTCGAGCCCAACCTCCTCTACGGCGGGGAGTACCTGATGGCGGTTCCGCGCAAGAGCTCCAACGCCGGGCTCGGCTGGCAGCTTTCTTTCGGTGCCTTCGAGCCGGGCACCGCCACCAAGACGGGCGGCTACCGGAGCGCCGACGGCGCCGTCCACCCGACGGCGGTGCGCCTCCACCCCGGAGGGCGGACGGACACCGGCTACCACTACACGACAGACAGTACGTACCTGCGCTACAACACCAATGTCTCCCCCCACGTCCTCGAGTTCCCCGACGGCTCCCGCCGCTACTTCAGCTATGACTCGTCGACCGGGGAGTACCGACCCACCCGCGTAGACGACCGCTTCGGCAACTACCTGAAGATCGAGTACGTCCCCTCGGCGCCCTATCCGGGGCTCGAGGACTGGAAGCTCACCGACTCGCTGGGCCGAGTGCAGTGGATCGACTTCAAGCCGGCCCCGGCGCTGGCCAGCGTGTACAAGGAGGGCATCGTGGACAAGGTCCTCCTGACCGCCTTCGGCAGCCGGACCGCCACCTACACGTTCCACTACACCGCGACGGAGGTCACCCGCGGGATGACCGACCCCGCTCTGGAGTGTTATCCCGCTGTCCAGAACGCCGTCGCCACGACGACCATCACGGTGCCGCTTCTGACGAGCATCACGCGACCCGACGGCTCGAGCTACTCCTTCACCTACGACCCCGGCTCCTACCACGCCGCTTGCCTGGCCTCGAACTATCTCGTGAACACCGACAGCCGCTCGGCGCATCTGCTCTCGATGACGCTACCGACCCACGGGAAGCTCCGCTGGACGTGGAATTACTACCTCTTCCCGCAGAAGTCGGAACGTCTTGGCGGCCCGTTGAAGCAAGCGCCCACGGGCGGGATCGGCTTACGACCCTTCAACCGCTCGGTGGGCGTCGTCCAGCGCCAGACAGTGAAGGCCAACGGCAGCGTCGAAGGCACGTGGACCTACCAGGAGGGGCTGACTTCCGATCCTTCGGGCATCACCCGGGAGTCGACGACCACGGTGACCGACCCCCTGGGCAACAAGATGATCCACTACTTCAGCGTCTACTCCTGCCAGCCGCAGTTCACGCCGGATTGCCCCAGCCAGGACCCGGACCCTGACGGCTGGTCGTATCACGACTACGGCCTGCCGTTCACCCGCAACTCGACCACCGCAGGTGGCACCCGGTTCCTCTCCACCGAGATCCGCCAGGGGTCGAGCACCGTCAAGCGGCGGATCTATGTGCGCTACGAGTCGGACGGCGAGGGCTTCAACCCGCGCGAGGCCTCCGAGCGCACGGTCTACGTGGCCGACGGGGGGACGTTCACCGACCTGAACCGGAGCGTGTTCGACGGGGTGGGCAACTACCGGCGGGCCGCGACCGGAGGGAACTTCGCGGCGGGCAACGTGCGCACCGTCTACACCAACTACAACGTGGGCTGGTGCGCCACCTGCACGCCCGCTCTCTCGACGGCTTGGGTACTGGGGACCTACCCCTGGCAGGACACCGTCGAAGGCGGGGTGACGGCGAGAACCGAGGCATGTTTCGACACCTCGACCGGGGCTCTGCAGCGCACCCGGACGCTGCGCTCGGGGATCAATCGGAGCTCGACCGACCTGGTCACCCGCTACCTCCGCGACACCCACGGCAACGTGACGAGCGAGCAGTACTTCGGAGGGGACACCCAGTCGCTCGGCACCGGAGGCCTGTGCTCCCTCGCCCTGCCGGCGCCCAAGTACCAGATGGCCCACACCTACCAGGCCGGGGTGCTCGCCACCTCCCAGTACTCGGGCCAGCCGTTCAAGTCCCTCGACCGGGACATCGACTTCCGGTCCAGCCTGGTCAAGACGAGCCGGGACGTCTCCGGGCTCGCCACGACCTACACGTACGACTTCCTCGGCCGGCCGACCCGGATCCAGCCGGCTCAAGACGGGCGGACGAACTTCCTCTACAGCAGCCCCGCCGACCCGCCCAAGGTCTGGATCTATCGCAAACCCAACGGCGGCGGGAGCGCGCTCACCGCCGACGAGATCGACTTCGACGACCTGGGCCGGGTCTCGAAGGAGCGCCGCACGATGGCCGACGGTACGAAAGCCGACCGGACGACGACCTACAACGCGGAAGGTTGGGTGGCCTCGAAGAGCGAATGGGGTACCAACTCCGCGACCTACTACCAGAACTACGACCCCTTCGGCCGTCCCGAGAGAATCCGACCGCCGGACGGCTCGGCCCACGACGTCACGTTCACCTACCACGGAGTCCGTCAGGTCGACCGGACGGTCCAGGTGGGCACGACCTGGAACGGCTCGAGCGTCACCGAGTCCGGGGCGACGACCACCGAGATCTACGACGGCCAAGGACGGCTCTACAAGGTCCAGGAGCCGGCCAACCCCAACGGCAGCAACTCGACCACGATCTACTCCTACGACGTGGGAAGTCGCCTCGCCCGGGTCGACCAGACGGCCAAGAACTCCGCCGGCACCAGCTTCACCCAGACCCGGCTGTTCAACTACGACAACCGGGGGTTCCTCCTCTCGGAGCGCCATCCGGAGAAGGGCGCCTCGGGCAACGGCTACGTGAGCTACTCGAGCTACGACGCCCGGGGCCACGCGGGGCAGGTGACGGATGGCCCGAATACCTTGCGCTACACCTACGACGGGGCCGAGCGCCTGACGAAGGTGGAGGAGTCGCTGGGCTTCGGTCTCTGGCGGCCCTTGAAGAGCTTCACCTTCGGGGCCTCGAACGGCGCGGGCGACTACCGCCTGGGCAAGCTCCAGGTGGCCCAGGGCTACAATTACCCGGTGGTGGTCTCGACCCAGTACACGGTGGATCTGAAGGAGACCTACACCTATGGGGGTAAGGAGGGCCGGGTCTCGAAGCGCGACACGGTCAACCTGGTCAACGGCAGCCCGTTCGAGAGCTTCACTCAGAGCTGGACGTGGAACGACCTGGGCGATCCGGCCTCGATCACCTATCCCGTGTGCACCCACGCGGAGTGCACGGCGAGGACCGCCCGGACGGTGGCCAAAGCGCGCTCCTCGGCGACCTCGTAGCCGTAGGTGCCGGGCATCGAGCCGAGGCTCGAAGTGCCGAAACAGAGGGACGGCACGCGCAGCCCGGTTTTTCTGATTTCAACGCCCTGCGTCATCGTTTCCCCCATGTGAAGCGGCTTTTGGTTGCCCGGAATAGAGGCCGGATCGGGGCGGTACGCAAGCGGTGTAGGGCGTGTCCTAGGTAGGACAGGGATCAAGTTCCTGACTT
>CAZIIB010000511.1:0-3498 GCA_964539125.1 uncultured Thermoanaerobaculia bacterium
CTCCTCATCCTCGACGAGGTCGGCTACACCCCCCTCGAGCGCCCCGAGGCCACCTGAGAGCGAGCACGCTATCTGATGGCGCTCTGGTCACGGAAATTGATGGACGGAGAGTGGCCCGATCGCGTTGGGCTGGCCTCACCATGGGATTGGTTCTTCAAGGGGCGGGACGCCGAGGTCTGGGAAACCGGTTTCGAGGCGTTGTTTGAGGAGGTCGATGTGGACCGGGTCAGGATTGGCGTTTTGGACCTCGTTGAGGACCGGTAGGAAGTAAGCCAGGGAGCGGATTGGCTCGAGCGGAGGGGCATGTGACGGCCTGAAGGATCGGCGGGAGATGGCGAGCACGAAGGCGGTCTTGATCGTATCGATTGGCACGTGGCGGCTGAAGAGCTGAGTGGCGATGTGGCGGTCGTTCCGGCTTGGGCGGCCCTGGGTGTGCGGCAGCAGGATGTAGCAGCGAAGCACTTCAGCGACGTATTGTCGCTGGGTTGCGTCGTGGTCGGTTCTGTTCACGGTCAGGCCCGAGCGGTCTTGGCGTGAGCAGCGAAGAGCTCGAGGTAGAGCTTCTGGTCGATCTGAGGGAGCTCACGGCGGACGGCCTCGGCGAGGAGGTCGTTGGCCATGTTGGCGAGGACGCGGAGGTTGCCGGCCGCGTGCTCGGAGAGGGTACTCATGACGTCGGCCGACATGAGGCTGGGCTGGCCGGCCTGGTCGAGGACATGGCGGAGCCAATCGAGCAGTTCGTTAGGGGAGAGATAGTCGTGGGAGAGGCGGATACGGATGCGGCTGGCAACCGGCAAGAGGTCGTCGGCACGGAAACGGCCTGTCAGTCGGGAGTCCCCAGCGAGGACGACGGTGAGGATCGAGCGGGAGTCGAAATCGGACGAGGCGAGCAGGCGCAGCTCGGAGAGCACTTTGGTCGGCATCTCCTGAGCTTCGTCGGCGATCAGGACAGGACGAAACCGAGTTGACTCCACGTGAGTCAGCCAGGTTTGGCGGAGGACCTTGTAGCCGGCCCAGCGGTTGTGAGGTGTGAGGGAGACGCCAAAGAGGTCGCCGAGTTCGCGGTAGAAATCGGGGATGCTGCTCTGCGGGCGCGTCAGCACGCCGGCAAGCACGTCGGGCTGGTTGGCGAGATGGTGGGCCAGGATGCGCAAGGACGCCGACTTGCCGGTGCCGGGGTCGCCAGTGACCAGGGCGAAGCCACCGTCGCGGACGAGGCTTTCCATGCGCCAGCAGAAGTGGTCGATCTTGTCGGTATGCCACAGGGCCTCGACCGGCACGTCGGGCAGGAAGGGGTTCCACTTGAGCCCGTAAAGGGCGAGCAGCTTGTGGTTCATGAGTCCTCCTTGAGGATGTAGGCGGGCGGCAGCCCGGTGGCGGCGTACTCGGTCATCAGCTGCCGCAGGAGCGGGGCGATGCCGGAGTCGGCCGGTGTCTCGGGGTTGGGAGCAGCCTTGAGTGGGCGGCGGTGGCCGTCTGCGTTGCCGACCTTGTCGACGGGGAAGAGGCGTTCGAGGATGACGCCAGCTGCCTCGTCCATCAGCCAGACGCGGCGAAGGTCCCAGGTCGCATAGCGGACCTGGACCCTGCGCAGGTGCCGGAAGCGAGACGGCGCCTCGAAGCGGGTGCCCGCGATGCTGATCGTGCCGTCGCTTCTTCGCTGCACGCGGGTCTCGGAGACAGTGAAATCGAGGTGAAGCCTGTCGACGCTCGGGCAGTCCCGCGCGACCGAACGGTCGTCGAGCCAGCGATCGAGAGGCTTTTGGCGGGTCTCCGAGTGCACCTTGCGCTGGTACTCCATCTCGGTCCACGCCAGAGTCGCCTTGTTCATCAGCGCCAGGGTCAGCTCCGGCTCGCCCTCGAGCATCGCCATCAGCCGGCCCTCGACCTGGGCCCAGAAGACCTCCTGCTTGCCGTTCTGCTCCGGGCTGTACGGCAAGGTCGTGTCATGGTGGATGGACAGGCGTCGAAGGCCCTGCGTGGTCTCGGCGGCGATCATCGCGCTGCCGTTGTCGCTCATCAGCGCCCGTGGCAGGCCCCGCTTGCAAAACGCCTGCACCAGACCGTGCACGAGGTTCTCCGCTGTCTCGCGCAGATACCACTGGGCATGGCAGACCAGCCGCGAGTGGTCGTCCATGATCGCCAAGAGGTACGGCTTCACCCACTGCCCGTCGGAGGTCAGGATCTTTCGGCTGCCGTGATGGAAATCGAGATGCCACAGACCGTTGACGTACTCCGCCTCGAAGCTGCGTCTCTCCCGCGACTCGGGTTGCCGGCGCCCATCCGTGTCCCGACCCTTACGACGGCGCTTCCTCTCCAAGCCGTTGGAGACCATGTACCTGCGCACGCTCGTGTACGACGGGACTCGGCCAAGGTCGGGGTTGCTCTTCACCTGCGGTGAGAGGTTGTCGTAGTGCAGCTGGTAGCTCCACGTCGGGTGCTCGTGGTGCTGACTGCGCAACAGCTCGCCGAGCTTGGCGCTCACCGCGCTTTGTTTTCCCCGATCCCGCCGGGGTTTGCGGCGCAGCACGATCACCGGGTCGTCACTCCGGCGCGCCTCGTAGTACCAACGCTCGATGGTCGATGCTGCAAACCTCACCGGCTCACCGGTCATCGGGTGCTTGAACGTCTGATCCGACAGCCGTGCCAGCTCCTCACAAAGCCCACCGCTCGGCGGTGGCGAGGCCAGCAAAGGTCCGATGACCGAAAAGCGAAACCACGCCCACCGGTCGTGTCGTGTCGGATCGCTCACCGGCTCCTCCTCTCCTGCGGCCCTCGAAGCCGCTGGGAAGGAGGCTATTCCCGCCCTTCTCGGCGGTCGAGATGCATCTTCTGCGGGTCGCTTCCGAGCATCACCGACCGTGCTCAGCCAGACCCGCTGGCAGTGACGCCAGCAGCTTCAGCGCTGCGACCACGCGGTCGGCGACCGGCTGGATGTCACCCAATGCCGCGAGCAAGAATCCCGGAAGCTGCTCACCATCGACTACGGCTGCGAAGAGTCCGCTCTGCTGCTGCCACCAGCGGCTGCGTGGCACTGTCTCCCGCCACCACCGCCGCCATCGGTACAGGGTCCGCCGGCTCACGCCAAACCTGGTCTCGAGCCGCCGTACTCGCTCCGGCGTCGGCCCCTCGCGCAGGATCGGAATCAGCAGCACCAGCACTCCGAAGAACACCTTGCGGCCGAGAAAAAGTAACGACGGTGGCGTCGTCCGGCGGCGGCATCCCTCCACTGCGCAGCACAGGCTCGCACGCATCACAAGCTTCTGGCCGAGTGCCTCGGGGCCTCCCCTCGGCTTGCGTGGGTAGCGGGCGCTGTGCAGCACTCCACCGCAGCGACATCCTGCTTCCCGGACCTCGGCCGCAACGTCCTCGTCGAAGCGTGACAACAGCTCGAAGAAACTCGCATCCTGCAACACATTTTGGTACAAGGGGATGTCTCCTTTCGTTTGCCCAACAAACAGGAGACGCGCCCTCCCCGGTTGTGTCAACCTCGGAGGG
>CAZIIB010000512.1:0-3496 GCA_964539125.1 uncultured Thermoanaerobaculia bacterium
CAGCCAGGTCGGCCGGGAGCTCGCCCGCCTCGACGAGCGCCTGGACCTCGGCACATTTCCCGACGGCTCGCCGCTCTGGCCGGCACGCCTCGCCGCGTCCATCGAGCGCCTTACCGCTCCCGACGCCCAGGCGATCTCGGGGCTGGAGCTCCTCCGCAGCCTGGCAGAGGACCTGCGCTCCCTGGGCGCGGACCAGCCGCTCATCGGTCCTCCGGACGCACCACCCTCCCCTGGGAACGATCCCGCGACGGCCCGGCGGAATGAGCGGCTCCGGCACCTGCTCGCCACGGCCCGGCTCCTCGAGCGCAAGCTGGACCGGCCGGGCTCGGCGGCCGATCACGTGGCGCCGCGCTCGGCGCCGGCCAGCGACGACTGCGCCTCCGCCACCGCCATCGGCACCGGCACCTTCACCGGCACCACGATCGGGGCGACGAACGACGGCGCGTCCTCGTGCGGCTCCTCCTCGAGCTCACCCGACGTCTGGTACCGCTACTCGGCGACGGCCGACGGATCCGTTACGTTCGACACCTACGGCTCATCCTTCGACACCGTGCTCTCTCTCCACTCCGCCTGTCCCGGGGCGGGAACCGAGCTGGGTTGCTCGGACGACGCGGGCGGAACGGCTCAATCCGCTCTGAGCCTCGACATGACCAATGGCGAGGAGGTCTGGATTCGGGTAAGTGGCTTTGGCGGCAGCGCCGGAAGCTACACGCTCCACGTCGCCCAGACCGGCGGTCTCTCCGGCACCGTGACCCGGCTGGATACCGGGGCGCCGCTCGCCGGCGCCACGGTGACGATCTACAACGGGTATGGCAACTACCTGACCGAGACCCACACCGAATCGGACGGCAGCTACGAGGTCGACGGCCTGGCGCTCGGAACGTACTACGCCAGGGCCCATTCCGACGGCGTCATCGACCAGCTCTACGATGGGTTCAACTGTCCCTTTTACCTCTACTGCAACGCCGACTACGACGGCACGCCGATCTCCGTCGGCCAGTCCGTGTCCGCGGGGATCGACTTCGCCCTGGCACCCGGCGGGTCGATCTCCGGTGTGCTCACCGAGACGTCCACGGGCGATCCCTTGTCAGGCTATGTCTATCTCTACTCTCAGAGCGGCGGGAACTACCTGACGTCCGTCAAGAGCGGCGCGGACGGTAGCTACGCGCTCTCCGGCCTGCCGCCGGGCAAGTACTACCTCAAGGCCCAGGCCTCGAACCATCGGACGGAGATCTACGACGACGTTCCCTGCTCCAGCTCGTGTGACGTGACCAGCGGCACGCTGGTACCGGTGACGGTCGGAAGCACCGTCTCGGGGATCGACTTCGCCCTCGACCGACTCGGGGCGATCGAAGGCGTGGTCACCGACGAGGGAACTTCCGACCCCGTCTCGAGCCTCCGGCTGGATCTCTACGACTCGGCGGGCTCCTATCAGGGGCTCGCCTACTCAACGAGCACCGGCGCCTACGAGTTCCAGGGTCTCCTCCCCGGAACCTACTTCGTTCGGACGCACTCGTCCTCCTACGACCGCCGGTACCGCGACGAGCTGTACGACGACATCTCCTGCGAGACCGGCTGCACCGTGACCACCGGGACTCCAATCGCCGTCAGCTTGGCCGCCACCACCTCGGGCATCGACTTCGCCCTCGTCCCCGAGGGCAAGATCTCCGGCAGCGTCACCGAGGCCGGGACCGGAACGCCCATCGCGAGCCTCCGCCTGCTCTTCTTCGACTCCTCGGGATACTACTTCGACGACACCTTCACGATGAGCGACGGGACCTATGTCAGCCCGGGCCTGCCGTCGGGGACCTACTACGTGGCCACCGGCTCCTCCTCGGACTTCCGGAACGAGGTCTACGACGACGTGGCGTGCGCCGGGACCTGCAATCCCACGGCCGGTACACCAATCAGCGTGGCCCTCGACACGACGACCTCGGGCATCGACTTCGCCCTCGTCCGCAACGGTCGCATCGCGGGCACGGTCACGGACCTGGGCTCCGGATCCCCCATCGCCGGGATCGCTCTCAGGTTCTACGACGCCAACGGCTACTACCAGGCGAGCACATCCACCGCGAGCGACGGCACCTATCTGAGCCCGGGGGTCCCGGCCGGCACGTACTTCGCGTATACCAACGTCTACTCCGCCTACCAGAACGAGCTCTACGACCAACTGCCCTGTACCGGCTCCTGCGTGCCGACCGCGGGTACCCCGATCGTCGTCTCGCTCGCCACCACGACGCCGGGCATCGACTTCGCGCTTCAGCGGCTCGGCTCGATCGAGGGGCACGTCACGGCCGCCGACACCGGGTACCCGCTGTACGCCTACGTCTACGTCCTCGACGCGGTCGGGAACCAGGTCTCGTGGAACTACACGAGGTCGGGAGCCTTCGACTTCCAGAGCCTCCCCGCCGGCTCGTACTACCTGAAGGCGGTCTACCGAGACTCCCCGGACAACTACGAGGACGCCGTCTATCCCGCGGTCCCGTGCGAGCCGTCCTGCACGCTGTCGCAAGGGAGCCCGGTGAGCGTCGCGCTCGGCACCACCGTGGTCGGCGTCAACTTCGCCCTGAGCCGCTGCTCCCTCGACTCGTTTGCCGAGCTCGCGGGGATCGAGGTGGTGGGCTCCTACACCGCCGAGGCCTGTGAACGGGTGAGCGCCGTGGCGACCACGGTCCACTCCGGCGCCTCCCTCGTCCTCCGCTCGGGCCGGAAGATCGTCCTCGGCGACGGCTTCGTCATCGAGAGCGGCGCCTCGTTCCAGGCGATCGTCGACCCCAGCATCGTCCAGCCCTGACGCCCCGCCCCCGCCTACCGCGTTAACGCGACGAGAGCCTGGGTCCAGGGGACCATCTTGTCGATCAGGATGAAGCCGAAGGTCGCCAGGTAGAGGAGGCGCACCACGCGGCGCTCGGGCTCGAGCTGGGCGACGCCCAGGATGGTCAGGAGCCAGCCGAAGCCCGCGATGTTGGCGAACGGGTAGGTCATCCAGCAGAAGAAGAGGAGCAGCCAGTCACGGAGGGGCGCGATCCTGAGGCGCCGGGGCAGCAGGAAGAAGACCGCCACCGCGGTCTCGACCAGGGCGGTCCACCAGGTGGAGAAGTAGGCGAGGAGCACCTGGCGATGGGGCTCGGTGAGCTGCACCGCGGTGAGGCCCAGCTTGCCTTCGCCGAGCTGGCGCAGGAGCTCCACGTTGTGCTGGTACATCTTCACGGTCATGCCGCCGGCCAGAATCGAGAGCTCCCGGAAGCGCCCGTCCGCCAGGAGCACGGCGCGGAAGAACTGGCCATCCATGAAGTCGGGCGACAGGACCACCTTCCACAACGCCGCGAAGCCGAAGACCAGCCCCACCAGCCAGCGGGCGTTGGTCGACAGGGTCCGGCCGCGCTCGTCGCTGAAGGCGATGGAGCAGGCGAGGGCCAGGCACCAGTAGACGAGCAGGTAGCCGTGGTTGTCGATGAAGCTCCACGCCGGGATCACCCACGAGGCGACCGCCAGG
>CAZIIB010000513.1:0-3492 GCA_964539125.1 uncultured Thermoanaerobaculia bacterium
CCCCGCCCCCCCCCCCCCCGCCCCCCCCCCGCCCCCCGCCCCCCCCGCGCCGCCCCCCGGTCAAGCGCCGAACTTGGCCAGCCGCTCGGCGTTGGCGAGCAGCAGGCCCATCAGCTCCCGCGACGGGAGCGTCCCCAGGTGACCGCGGGCGGCCGCCCGCTCGCTGAACTCCGCCTCGCCGTCGATCGAGCAGAACGGCCCGTGGAGCAGCAGCGGCACCGGGTGCCAGCTATGGAGCTTCATGGGCGCCGGCGTCGAATGGTCGCCGGTGATCGCCAGGACGTCCCGCGTCCGGTCCAGCAGCTCGAGGAGCCTGGGGAGCTCGCCGTCGACCTCCTCGATCACGCGGACCTTGGCCGCCTGGTCGCCGTCCTCCCCCGCCTTGTCCGTCCCCTTGAGGTGCAGAAAGAGGAAGTCGAAGTCGTCCCAGCGCCGCTCCACCTCGGCCAGGAGCTCCCCCGCCTCCTTGCCCACCTCCACCACCTCCATGCCGCACAGGCAGGCGACTCCGCGGTAGAGGGGGTAGCCGGCGAAGCAGCCCGGGGTGAGGCCGTAGAGGGCATCGAGGCCCGGCAGGTGAGGCAGCGTGTCGAAGCCGCGCAGCAAGAAGCCGTTGGCCCGGGGCTCGTCCGCGAGCGCCCGGCGCAGCCTCTCGAGGGCCGGGGCCAGGCGCTCGGCGGTGCTCCGGGCCGCCTCGTCGGTGGCTTCGAGGGGATGCGGCGGCTCGCCTGTCTCCTGCGGATCGGTGTCGCCGATCGCCGGCGAGAGACCTTCGCCCCGCGCGAGGAGGACGAACCGGTGCCCCTCGCCGGAGTAGATCGAGAGATCGAGACCCGTGGGCGGGTCCTCGGCCAGCGCCCGCTCGAGCTTCGCGGTCAGGCGCCGGTTCTCCTCGGTGGAGATGCGGCCGGCCCGGCGGTCGGTCACCCGCCCCTCCGCATCCAGGGTCGCGAAGTTCCCCCGGGCGACCACGTCGCCCGGGCGGAGGTCGATTCCCACTCCCAGGGCCTCGAGGGGCCCGCGCCCGATGTCGGCCTCGGGCGAGGTCGGGTCGTAGCCGAAGAGCGCCAGGTGTCCGGGGCCGCTCCCCGGGGTCACGCCCCGGGCGACCGGGACCAGCCGTCCCAGGGTCGAGCGGGCCGCCAGAGCGTCGAGGTGGGGGGTGGCCGCCGCCTCGAGGGCGGTCTTCGGCTGCTCGGCGGTGCGGATGTCGCCGAGCCCGTCGAGCACGAGGAGCACGATCTTGCTCTCGGCCGGTTGGGCGAGGCGGGTGAGCAGCTCGAGGTGGTTCATGGCACGAAGTATCCGTTGCCGCGGATCTGAATGCGCGAGCGGGGCTCGAAGCCGGCGCCGAAGAGGGCGAAGGCGGTGACCGTCCCCAGGGTCGGCAGCACGATCCAGCCGTCGAAGCTGTCGCTGCCGTAGGGAGGAACCACCGGCTCGATCTCGGCGATCCGGGTCCAGCGGTCGTCCTCCGAGTCGAAGCAGGCACGCAGCTCGACGTAGGCCCGGTCGAGGTCGATCGAGCGCTTCTCCGAAGGGTGCCAGACGGAGAACACCAGCCGGCACTCGTCGAAGCCCTCGGTCTCGAGGAACCTCTCGCCGCCGACCTGGAGCGGAAACGCGAAGCCGCCCCCGGCGTCGGTGGCGAAGATCTCCGGCGTCGGGTCGAAGGCCACTCGGCGGGCCGGCGCGCCGGACCTCACCGGAGCGCTCAAGCGCCGCCCTCCCCACGCGCCAGGGTCAGGGCGCGCCGGACGCGGGTGGCCGTCTCCTCGGGCGTGGCGCCCAGCAACGGGCCGCCGATGCCATACGCGACGGCGCCGGCGGCGCGGTACGCCGGGATCTCCTCGATGCCGAAGCCGCCCGCGGCGAGCATGGGAATGTCGCCGAGGGGGCCGCGGATCACCGACAGGTAGGCCGGCCCCCCGATCGCGGGCAGCGGGTAGACCTTGACCAGGTCGGCCCCGGCGTCCCGTGCCTCGACGATCTCGGTGCAGCTCAGGGCGCCGAGCAGCAGGAAGCGATCCGACTCGCGGGCCAGGTCGGCGACCGCCCGGGAGGTGTTGGGCGAGACGATGAACTCGGCCTCCGCCGCGATCGCCCGCTCGGCCCGGGCCGCCGTGGTGACCGTGCCCATGCCGATCCAGGGCGGCCCGCCGGCGGCCCGCTCCCCTTGCAGGGCCTCGACCAGCCGCGGACCGTCCGGAACGGTGAAGGTGATCTCGATGAGCTCGAGGCCGCCGGCGATCAGGTCGCGGGCGATGGCCTCCGCCCGCTCGTAGGAGTCGGTCCGGACGACGCCCACGACGGGAGCGCGGGCGAAGCTCTCGGCGACGGCGGCCCTGGTCTCCCGGTTCGTCATGGCGGCGGGATGTTATCACCGGCCGCGACCGCTCCCGCCGCCGCGGGCCCGCCGAGAGGCCGGCTCGCGGGCCCACGCCGAAGCTTCATTTCGAGGCGCGCGCGAGCGCGTTTTCGATCCGCCGGAGGATGCCCCGCAGGAGAGTGACCTCCCGCTCGCTGGGCCGCGAGCGGGCGGCGAGGCGGCGCAGGTCGCGGAGCACGCCGGGGAAGGTCCGGTCCCGCTCGAAGCCGACCCGGGCGAGCACCCCGTGGAGGTGGTCGAAGAGGCCCGTCACCTTCCCCGCCGGCGCCGGGGGCGCCACGTCGGTCTCGGCCAGGGGGCCGGCCGTCCCCTCCCCCACGCTCACGTAGAGCTCGTAGACGACGATCAGCACCGCCTGCGCCAGGTTGAGGGTCGGCTGGGCCGGGGCGCACGGCACGGTGACCACCGGATGGCAGGCGGCGAGCTCCTCGTTGGTCAGCCCGCCCACCTCCGAGCCGAAGACCAGGGCGGTGGGCGTGCCGGGAGGATCGCTCGCCAGGAGGGCCGGGAGCTCGCGCGGCGTCGCGACCGGGACGGAGAGGCGCCGGTCCCGGGCCGAGGTCGTCCCCACGAGTCGGCCGAAGGGCGCGATCGCCTCCTCGAACGTCGCGAACCGCCGGGCGCCTTCGAGCACGTCGTGGGCGCCCACGGCAAAGGCCCGGGCCACGCCGCCCAGCTCGGCCGCCGGCTCCACCAGACGGAGCTCGGACAAGCCCATGTTGGCCATGGCCCGGCAGGTGGCCCCGACGTTGCCTTCCTCCCGGGGCCGGACCAGGACGACGCAAGGACGAAAGCTAGCCCGCATGTCTCACCAGCGTCCGTCGCGAAGCGTCGCAGATGCGTGCAGATGCGGCGTTGCAGCAGGAGGCTCGGGAGACATGCGGGCGTCACCCGCCGAACTTGATCGGGTCGCCGAGCTCGTCGAGCGAGAAGTTGGCCATGATCTGGTGGCCGTTGAAATCGAGCACCCGCAGGTCCCCGCCACCCTCGTCCTCGAGGTCCTTGCTGATGTTGGCGTACGCCTGGGCGTAGCGCTGCTGGACGGCGCCGAGGTCGACCTCGTAGGCGATGAACTTGTCGATGCCCTTGTAGCGGAGCTTCTC
>CAZIIB010000514.1:0-3489 GCA_964539125.1 uncultured Thermoanaerobaculia bacterium
CCGCCGGCGCGAAGACCGCCGTGGTGCTGCCGGACGCCGCCACCTGCCCCGCCTGCCTGAGCGAGATCCTCGATCCGGCCGACCGTCGCCATCGCTACCCGTTCACCAACTGCACCCATTGCGGCCCGCGCTTCACCATCGTACGAGAGCTGCCGTACGACCGGCCGAACACCACCATGGCCGGCTTCACCCTCTGCCCGAGCTGCCGCCGGGAGTACGAGGAGCCCTCCGACCGGCGCTTTCATGCCCAGCCCACCGCCTGCCCCGAGTGCGGC
The DNA here is from genome assembly GCA_964539125.1 of uncultured Thermoanaerobaculia bacterium. Classification (GTDB taxonomy): domain Bacteria; phylum Acidobacteriota; class Thermoanaerobaculia; order Multivoradales; family DATKCC01; genus CAVUBL01. The sequence goes on from CAZIIB010000514.1 coordinate 276, forward strand.
CCGCGACTCGCCCTGTGGGACGCGAGCGGCCGAGCCGTGCTCGCTGCCGCCACCGGTGACGGAGGCGCCGGGGAGCCGCTCACCGGCGACCCGGCGCTCCGGGCCGCGGCCGCGGCGCTCACCCGGGGCGAGGTCGTCGCCGTCAAGGGCCTGGGAGGCTTCCAGCTCCTGGTCGACGCGCGAAACGAGGCGGCGGTGGAGCTCCTGCGGGCCCGCAAGCGCCGCTTCGAGAAGCCGTTCGCCCTGATGGTCGCCGACCTCGAGGCGGCTCGCTCGATCTGCCGGCTGCCCGAGGGAGCCGCCGAGCTTCTGACCTCGCCGGCCGCTCCGATCGTCCTCATGCCTCGGCTCCCCGCCGCGCAGGCCGGGGTCGCGGTGGCGGCGGCGGTCGCTCCGGGCAATCCGGACCTGGGGGTCATGCTTCCCACGACCCCGCTTCATCACCTCCTGCTCCGCGACCTCGGCTTCCCGGTGGTGGCGACCAGCGGCAACCTCTCCGACGAGCCCATCGCCACCGACGAGGGCGAGGCGGCGGAGCGCCTCGCCGGCCTCGCCGACCTCTTCCTGGTCCACGATCGCCCGATCGAGCGACACGCCGACGACAGCGTGGTGCGCTTCCTTCGGAACGAGCCCCGCCTGCTGCGCCGGGCGCGCGGCTACGCCCCCATGCCCCGGTTCCTGCCGGCGCCGATCCCCACGGTGCTCGCGGTTGGCGCCCATCTCAAGAACACGGTCGCCCTGTCGGTGGAGCGCTCGGTCTACGTGAGCCAGCACCTGGGGGACATGGAGACGCCCGAGACCCTGACGGCGTTCGAGCGGGTGATCGAGGACTTTGTGCGCCTCTACGAGGCGTCTCCGGTGGCGATCGCCCACGATCTCCACCCCGACTACGCCTCGACCCGCCACGCCCACCGGCTCGCCGAGCGCTGGAACGCCGAGCGCGCCGCCCGTGGCGAGGCGCCCGTGGCCCTGGTGGGCGTGCAGCACCACCACGCGCACCTGGCCGCCTGCCTGGCCGAGCACGGCGATCCGGTGCCGGCCGAGCCGGTGCTGGGCGTCACCTTCGACGGCACCGGCTACGGCACCGACGGCACGGTCTGGGGCGGCGAGCTGCTCCTGGGCGATGCCGCGGCGTTTCGCCGGGTCGCCCACCTCCGGCCCTTCCGCCTGCCCGGCGGCGAGGCGGCGGTGCGCGAGCCGCGCCGGGTCGCCCTGGCTCTGCTCTGGGAGGTCCTCGGCGACGCCGCCTTCGGCCGGAGGGATCTGGCGCCGGTGGCCGATCTCACACCGGGCGAGCGACGCCTCTTCTCTCAGATGCTCGAGGCGGGGATCAACGCTCCGGTCACGACGAGCGCCGGGCGCCTGTTCGACGGCGTGGCCGCCCTCGTCGGCCTGCGCCAGAGGGTCTCCTTCGAAGGACAGGCGGCCATGGAGCTCGAGCACGCCGCCCTGGCCGAGGCCGGAGCCGCCGCCGCCGGGGCCTACCCGATCGAGCTCGCCGGGGGCCTTGCCAAGGGCATCGAGCTCGACTGGCGACCGCTGGTGCGCGGTGTGCTCGAGGATCTGGTTCGCGGCGTGCTACCCGGTCGCATCGCCGGGCGCTTCCACCAGGCCCTGGCGGCCGCCGTCGACGGCGTCGCCCGGGAGGTCGGCGCCCCGCGGGCCGCCCTCTCCGGGGGCTGCTTCCAGAACCGGCTGTTGAGCGAAGCGACCGCCGACCGCCTCGAGCGCTCCGGCGTCGAGGTGCTGCTCCACCGCGACGTGCCGCCCAACGACGGCGGCTTGAGCCTCGGTCAGGTGGCGGTCGCCGCGGCTCGGTTGGAAGGGTCGCCCGAACCGACCAGGGAGGTTGTGTCATGTGTCTAGGAGTTCCGGGACAGGTCGTCGAGGTCGAGGAGGACGCGCTCGGCATGACCATGGGCAAGGTGAGCTTCGGCGGGGTCGCCAAGAAGGTCTGCCTCGCCTACACGCCCGAGGCCGCAGTGGGGGACTGGGTGGTGGTCCACGTCGGCTTCGCCATCAGCCGGATCGACGAGAGCGAGGCCCTCCAGGTGTTCGAGACCCTGCGCGAGCTGGGAGAGCTGGAGGGGCTCGACCTTCCCCAGCCGGCCGGAGCGGGAGGCTGAGGCCGCCATGCGGTTCGTCGACGAGTACCGGGACGAGGCGGCGGCGAGCGGCTGGGTCGAGGCGATCCGCCGGACGGTGACGCGCCCCTGGGTGCTGATGGAGATCTGCGGCGGCCAGACCCACACGGTGATCAAGGCGGGCATCGACCGGCTGCTGCCTCCCGAGGTGACCCTGGTCCACGGCCCGGGGTGCCCGGTCTGCGTCACCCCCCTCGAGCTCATCGACCAGGCGGTGGCCCTCGCCCGCCGCCCGGAGGTGATCTTCACCTCCTTCGGCGACATGCTGCGGGTCCCCGGCTCCGAGGTCGACCTGCTGTCGGTCAAGTCGGCCGGCGGCGACGTGCGCATGGTCTACTCGCCCCTCGACGCCGTGACCCTGGCCGAGCGCCACCCGGACCGGCAGGTGGTCTTCTTCGCCGTCGGCTTCGAGACCACCGCCCCGGCCAACGCCATGGCGGTCTGGCGCGCCGCCCAGATGGGCCTCGAAAACTTCTCGATCCTCTCCTCCCACGTCCTGGTGCCGCCGGCGATGGAGGCGATCCTCTCGGATCCGGACAACCGGGTGCAGGGCTTCCTCGCCGCCGGCCACGTCTGCGCGGTCATGGGCTACCACGAGTACGAGCCGATCGCGGAGCGCTTCGGGATCCCGATCGTGGTCACCGGCTTCGAGCCGGTCGACCTGCTCCAGGGGAGCTACATGGCCCTCAAGGCGCTCGAGGAAGGGAGGGTCGGGGTGGAGAACCAGTACAGCCGGGCGGTCGTCCGGGAGGGGAACCTCCCGGCCCAGGAGCTCATGGGCCGGGTCTTCGACGTCTGCGACCGGCCGTGGCGTGGCATCGGGGTGATCCCGGCCTCCGGCCTGGCGCTGAAACCCGAGCTCGAGCGCTTCGACGCCGCCCGCCGCTTCCCCTTCGAGGGCCCCAAACCGGTCGAGCCGACGGTGTGCATCGCGGGCCGGATCCTGCGCGGCCTCGCCCGCCCCCACGAGTGCCCGGCCTTCGGAGGCCGGTGCACCCCCGAGCGCCCCCTGGGTGCCCCCATGGTCTCCTCCGAGGGCGCCTGCGCGGCGTATTTCCGCTACGGCAGGG
>CAZIIB010000515.1:0-3488 GCA_964539125.1 uncultured Thermoanaerobaculia bacterium
CGGCGCCGCCGACGAACCCCGCTGGGCCTGCCTCGCCGCCGGCGAGCGCCAGCCGAGGCTCACCCTCCACACCCCCGACCTCGCCCACCTGGCGGCCGCCTCCCTCGCCATCGCCGACCGCCCCCCCACATTCCGATTCCAGGAGGCCGCCGACCAGCGCCTCCATCTCCTCTGGCACGGCCAACCCATCGGCACCTCGATCTACCAAGGCGACACCCTCCCCCGCCACCTGAGCGCCCTCGCCGACCTCCGCACCCAACCCCTCCCCTTCGCCCACCTCCTCCTCGCCGTCCCCGACGAAACCCTCCGCCGGGCCGGCGCCATCGCCCTCCAGCTCCTCCGGGAGGACGGGCGATGAGCGCGGCGACCCCGTCGGACCGCCCTGCATCCCATCCCGACGTCCCGATCGAGCCGGTCTTCTACGAGACTTTCCTCGCCGGCTTCCGCGACCCCGTCCACAAAGACGTCCTGCGGCTCATGGGCGACTTCATCCACACCCTGACCGTCGAGACCTTCTACTGGGTTCGCGAAGAGTGCCGCGGGATCGCCGGCATACAGAGCGACCTGGCCGCGGCGGCCAAGGACCTCGAGCACCTGGTGGAGTTCCTGCGAGGGCTCGGAGGTGGCATCTGCGAGGTCGAAGAGTCGCCCGAGGAGTCCGAGCTCCGCCGGGAGGCGGAAGGGTGGGCGGACCGGCTCGGGCGGCTGGCCGGGGAGATGCGGGCCGCGGCGGAGGCGGCTCCGTAGAGGTGGCGGGCCGGAGTCGAGGGCCTCGGCTGCCCGCTGAGGTTCCTCGACTGCGGCTCGCGCTCCGCGCGAGTCCTCGCTCGGAACGACAAAGGCGGCGTAGTGCGAGCGATCGGAACCCCCTTTTCTCGTCCTGAAGAAGTGAAGGCCTCGGATCGGCCGGGCCTTTAGCCAGCTCAACTGAACGGAGAGACCGAGTGCACGATCAGCTCTTCAAGGAGCTCCTCCAGGCGTTCTTCGCCGACTTCGTCCGGATCGTCCTGCCGGACGTAGCGGAGGGGCTCCACCTGGACCAGCCGCGCTTCTTGGACAAGGAGCGCTTCACCGACACGACCGAGGGGGAGCACCGCTATCTCGATCTTCTCGCCGAGGTGCCAAGCCTCGAAGGCGACGATGAGATCGTTCTGATCCACGTCGAGATCGAGGCTGAAGCCCGGGGACGCGACGCCATGGGCCATCGCATGTGGCGCTATGCCATGCAGCTCTGGTTACGGGACGACACGCCGGTATTGCCCATCGTCCTGTACCTGCGGGGCGGCGAACCCGACGTCGTCGAGTCGATTGCCGAGCGACGGGGCGCTGGAAAACAGCTCGCGACCTTCACCTACTGGACCTTCGGCCTCTCCCGGAGCCGGGCCGCCGAGTATCTCGACCGCCCGGAGGCGCTGGCCTCGGCGCTCGCCGCCTTGATGGACCCGGGAGACCTCTCGGCGCCGGAACACCGGATCGAGTGTCTGCGGCGCGTCGGGCGCGCCGAGGTCGACGATGCCAGGAGGTTCTTGTTGGCCAACATCGTGGAGACTTACATAGAATTGGACGACGCGGCACAGGGGGAGTACGAAGCTCTCCTGGCCGAGGAGGGGAACGAAGAGGTGGCGACCATGGAGATGAGCTGGGCCGATACGCTGAAGGCAGAGGGCAAGGAGGAAGGTCGGCTGGAGGGTATGCGCGCCCTGGTGGCCGATCTCCTCGAGCGGCGCTTTGGACCGCTTGCGACCGAGACCAAGAACCGCCTGGACGCCATCGCGTCCGCCGACGAGCTCTTTCGGCTCCACGAGCGGGCCCTCAAGGCTTCCAGCCTCGGAGAGCTCGGGCTCTAGAGGAATGCCTGGTGTAGCCTTCGGGGGTTTCCTCGAACTTCCCCGGAGGTCTTCGTGATGCGTCGCTCACTCCGTCTGTTCCCGGCGCTCGTCGTCGCCTGCGCCGGCGCTCTCCTCGCCCTTCCCGCCGCCGCCCGGCCGTTCACCCTGGAGGAGGTCCTCTCCGCCCCCTACCCCACCGGCCTCGTCGCCGCCAAGGCCGCCGACCGGATCGCCTGGGTCGAGAACGACCGCGGGGTGCGCAACGTCTGGACCGCGGCGGCCCCCGGCTTCGAGCCGGTGAAGCTCACCTCCTACGCCGAGGACGACGGCCAGGAGATCTCGGGCCTCGCGCTCACCCCGGACGGCGCGGCCCTGGTCTACGTGCGCGGCGGAGAGCCGAACGACAAGAAGGAGACCCCGAACCCGACCAGCGATCCCCACGGCGCCGAGCAGGCGATCTGGGTCGTGCCGACCGACGGGAGCGCTCCGCCCCGGCGCCTGGCGGCGGGCGCCGGTCCTGTGCTCTCGCCCACCGGCGACCATCTGATCTTCGTCGACCCCGATCGCCAGGACCGGGTGATGGAGGTGCCGCTGGCGCCCGTCGAATCTACGGGGGCGAACGACGCGGACACGGCGGCGCCCGGCGACGCGTCGCAGAACGAGGCGCCGCCCGAGGCCGCCGAGGCCGCCCATGAGCCCAAGCCACCGGAGCCCGAGGAGCTCTTCCAGGCCAGGGGGAGCCTCGGAGGCCTCGCCTTCTCCCCCGACGGCAGCCGGGTCCTCTTCACCAGCGACCGGGGCGACCACGGCTTCGTGGGCGTCTACGACCGGAAGGCGGATGCCATCCACTGGATCGCGCCGAGCGTCGATCGGGACGGCCCCGCCGTCTGGTCGCCGGACGGCTCCCGGATCGCCTTCGTGCGCTTCCCCGGCCGCCGACAGGGCGAGCTCCTCGATCTCATCCGGGGCGTCCCCTTCTCCCTCTGGGTGGCGGACGCCGCGACCGGCGAGGCCCGCGAGCTCTGGCGCTCGCCGGGCGACGACGGCGGCTTCGCCCAGTACTACCCGAACGCGCCCCTGCGCTGGCCCGTGGCGAACCGCATCCTCTTCACCTCCGAGCACGAGGGCTGGCTCCACGTTGACTCCCTGGACCCCCTCGGATCGAAGAGCCTCCCGCCGGCGGACCTGACGCCGGGGGCGTGCGAGGCCGAAGCGACCGCCCTCACCCCCGACCACCGGACCCTGGTCGTCTCGAGCAACTGCGGCGACATCGAGCGGCGCCACCTCTGGCGCGTGCCGGTAGCGGGCGGCGCACCCGAGGAGATCACCTCGGGCTTGGGGGTAGAGACCGATCCGCAGGTCCTGGGCGGCGGCGCGCTCCTCGCCTACCGGGCGGCCGACGCCCGGCGCCCGCAGGCGGTCACCCTCGCGCGGCTCGATGGCTCGGAGGCGCGGCGGATCGCTCCCGAGCTCCCGCCCGGCTTCCCCCTCGAGAGCCTCGTCGTGCCCGAGGTGGTGACCTTCCAGTCCTCCGACGGCCTCACCATCCACGGCCAGCTCTTCCGGCCACTGACTACCACCGGATCGGGCGCCGGCTCGGCGCTCCACCCGGCCCTGGTCTTCATGCACGGCGGACCGATCCGCCAGATGCTCCCCGCC
>CAZIIB010000516.1:0-3486 GCA_964539125.1 uncultured Thermoanaerobaculia bacterium
GCTTCATGGGCTTCTTCATCATGCGGCCCGACCACCGCGGGCGCGGCCTGGGCGATCGCCTGTGGAACGAGCGCAAGGGGCGCCTGCTGGCGCGGCTGGGCCCGGACGCCTCGATCGGCATGGATGGCGTGTTCGACATGCAGGCCTACTACGCCCGCGGCGGCTTTCGCTTCGTCTGCCGCGACCTGCGCTTCGAGGGGCGGGGTGTGACACGGGACCTGGAGGCAGCGCGGCCCGCGGGGATCGTGGAGGCGGGCTCGGTTCCCTTCGAGCTCCTCGACGCCTTCGATCGCCGCCACTTCCCCGCGCCGCGCAGCCGGTTCCTGCGCGCATGGATCGAGCGCCCGGGCGGCCATGCCGTGGCCGCCGTCGAGGACGACGAGGTGCTCGGCTACTCCGTCCTGCGGCCGTGCCGGACGGGCTACAAGATCGGCCCCCTGTTCGCGGCGAGCGCCGAGGTGGCCGAGAGCCTCTACGTGGCCCTGGCCGCCCGGGTCCCGGGCGAGGCGATCTTTCTGGACGTGCCGGAGATCAACCCCGAGGCCATGGCGCTGGCCGCCCGCCACGAGATGAAAGAGGTCTTCGGCTGCGCGCGCATGGTGCTGGGTCCGGCCCCGGAGCTGCCGGACGCAGAGATCTTCGGCGTCACGACGTTCGAGCTGGGTTAGAGCGCAGGGACCCGCGGGACCGGGGCGCCGGGTTCTTCGAGAGTGCCGGGCCCCTACCGCCGCCGGGCGAGGAGCAGCCAGAGGAAGAACGGGCCGCCCAAGAGCGCGGTGAGGACCCCCACCGGAAGCTCGGCCGGGGCCATGACGGTGCGGGCCACCAGGTCGCAGAGCGCCAGGAACGCTCCGCCGCCCAAGAGGCAGGCCGGGATCAGCACCAGGTGGTCCGAGCCCGTCCAGCGCCGGAGGATGTGCGGCACCATCAGGCCCACGAAGCCGATCGGCCCGGTGACCGCCACCAGGGCGCCCACCATGAGGGAGGCCACCCCCAGGATCAGGAGCCGCAGGCGCGCCAGGTCCACTCCCCGGCTCGCCGCGAGCTCCTCGCCGGTCAAGAGCAGGTTCAGGTCCCAGCGAAGGGCCAGCATCAGGGCGCCGCCGGCCACCACCCAGGGGGCGAGCCAGGCGACGTCGCGGTAGCCGACCACCGCCAGCCCGCCCATCATCCAGCGCACCATGCGGAAGGTCTGCGCCGAGTCCGAGAGGTACTGGATGAAGAGGATCAGCGCCGAGCAGGAGAAGGAGACCGCGATGCCGGCGAGGAGCAGGGTCCCGGTCTCGACGCCCCGGGGGCGCAGCGCCAGGCCCACCACCAATCCCGTGGCACCCAGCGCCCCGGCGAAGCTCGCGCCGGCGACCAGGGTGAAGCCGAGGAGGCTCCCGGCCGGCGCCAGGTGGAAGGCGAGGACCGCGCCCAGGGCGGCGCCGCCGGCGACCCCCAGGGTGTAGGGCTCGGCGAGGGCGTTGCGGAAGAGGGTCTGGAAGCCGAGGCCGGAGACCGAGAGCGCCGCTCCGGCGAGGAGCGCCAAGAGCACGCGCGGGAGTCGGAGGTCGAAGAGGATGGTCCACTCCGTGGTGCCGGGGTGGAACGCCCGGCCGAGATCGAGGCTCTGGCTCCCCAGGAGCGGAGCCGCCACCAGGGTGGCGAGCCAGACGAGGGCCAGGGTGGCCAGCGCCCAGGCGGGGTGGAGGCCTCCGCGGCGCGGGCTCACGCCTCGCTCCCCGGGCCGTCGCCCGCCTCGCCCTCTCCAGGATCGAGGCGGAGCAGCGTCACCGGCCGCTCGCCGGCACGCACGATCTCGAAGGGCGCGTCGAAGAGGGCGGCGAGGGTGGCGGGCTCCATGAGCTCGGCGGGCGAGCCGGCGGCGAGGATGCTGCCTTCCCGGAGCGCCACCACCCGGCTCGCGATGAGCGACGCCAGGTTCAGGTCGTGGGTGGCGGTGAGGACCGTCCGCCCGGCCTCGCGGCGGAGCCGGGGCACGAGGGCGGCGATCTCTCGCTGGTGCCGCGGGTCGAGGTGGGTGGTGGGCTCGTCGAGCACCAGGAGCTCCGCCTCCTGGGCCAGGGCGGCGGCGATGTAGACCGCCTGGCGCTCGCCGCCCGAGAGCTCGTCCACCGGACGCTCGCGGAGGGCCTCGATCCGCACCACCGCCAGGGCCTCGGCCACGGCCTCGAAGTCACGCCGCGAGGGGGCGACCTGGAAGGTGCCCAGGTGCGGATAGCGGCCGAGGAGCACCACCTCCTCCACCGAGAGCGGCACCCGGACCGGCCGGAGCTGCGGCACGTAGGCGATCCGGCGGGCGAGCCCCTTCCGGCTGTAGGCGGCGAAGGGCTTGCCGGCGAAGCGGCGCTCGCCGGCCGAGGGGGCGAGAAGCCCCGCCAGCAGGCGGAGCAGGGTCGTCTTGCCGGCGCCGTTCGGCCCCACCAGCGCCAGCGACTCCCCCCGTTCGACGGCGAGGTCGACCGGTCCCAGGATGGTCCGGCCGTCGGCGCGCCAGGCGAGCCCGCGGGCTTCGAGCAGCGGCGCCGTTCCGGGCGCGCCTGCGTCCTCGAGCGGGCTCACGGGCGGGCGGCCTCCCGCACCGCGCGCTCGAGACGCCGGTAGAGCTCCGGCAGGCGCGGTCCGATGACCAGGGTCTCCGGGCCCGAGATCACGGTCAGGTGGCCGCTCGCCACGGCCGGGAGGGTGGGGAAGCGGCGCCAGTCCGCGAGCAGGCCCTGGCGGGCGGCGGGGTCGAGGGGGTGGGGCTGGAGCTCGACGATCAGCCCCGGAGCGCGCCCCAGGACCTCCTCCATCCCCACCTGGGGATAGCGCACCGGGGCTTCGGCGAAGGCGTTCCTGGCGCCCAGGCGCGCCAGGAGCTCTTGAAGGTAGGTGCCCGGCCCCGCGACCAGGAGGTTCTCGGTGCGCCCGGCCGGGCGGTCGATGGAGATGACGGTGAGGGGGGCGCCGGCGACCGGTCGGGGGGCGAGCTCCCGGCGGAGGCGGGCGGCGAGGGCCTCGCCCGCCGCCGGGACGGCGCAGCGCCCGGCGATCCGCACGACGCCCCGGCGCAGGTCCTCCAGGCTCTCGAGGGGCACCGTGAGGGTGTCCACCCCCACCGCCCGGAGGCGCTCGGCGACGTCCTCCTGACTCGGCAGGAGGAGGGCGAGGTCCGGCTCCAGGGCGACCATCCGCTCCACGTTCGGGTCGAAGAGACCGCCCACCCGGGGGAGCTTCGCGGCCTCCGGCGGCCAGGTCGTGTAGTCGCTCACCCCGACGACGCGCGGCCCGAGGCCGAGGGCGAACGCGATCTCGGCGAGGTTCGGAGCCAGCGCGAGGAGGCGGCGGGGCCCGGCCTGAGTCTGGGCCTGGGCGGTGGCCGATTGCGCGGTGGCGCCCGATCCGGATGCCGCCCCGGGGGAGGCCTTCGAGGGTCCGGGGCCCGAGCAGCCGGGTAGGAGCGCCAGGGCGGCGGCGAGCGCCGCCGCCCGGAGGCCC
>CAZIIB010000517.1:0-3479 GCA_964539125.1 uncultured Thermoanaerobaculia bacterium
CACCCCACCGGCGCCCTCTGGCTCTTCCGGACCGACGACGGCTACGCCCGGACCTCGCTCCCCTTCCTCGCCGACGCCGGCCTGCCGGTCGAGCGGCTGACGCCGGCCGAGGCGGCCCGCCGCTTCCCTCAGGTCGCCTTCGACGGGGTACGTCACGTCTACGTCGAGGAGCGCGCCGGCTACCTGACCGCCCGCCGGGCCTGCCAGACGGTGGCGCGGGCGGTGATCGCCGAGGGGGGCGCCTACCGGGAGGCCGAGGTCCGGTCGGGGGCGATCTCAGCCGGCCGGATGGGCGCGCTCCGGCTCTCCGGCGGCGGCTCGCTGGCGGCCGATCTCTACGTCTTCGCCTGCGGCGCCTGGCTCGGGGTGCTCTTCCCCGAGGTCGTGGGACGGCGCATCCGGCCGAGCCGCCAGGAGGTCTTCTACTTCGGGCCGCCCGCCGGCGAGCGCCGCTTCGACGAGGGGACCTTCCCCGTCTGGGTGGACTTCGGCGAACGGATCTTCTACGGCATCCCGGGCAACGAGCACCGGGGCTTCAAGGTCGCGGACGACACCCACGGCGAGCTCGTCGACCCCACGAGCCTCGAGCGGCTGACCCGCCCCGACGACCGGGCCCGCGCCAGGAAGCTCCTGGCCGAGCGCTTCCCCGCCCTGGCCGACGCCCCCCTCGTCGAGACCCGGGTCTGCCAGTACGAGAACACCCCGGACGGCCAGTACCTGATCGACCGCCACCCGCAGGCGGAAAACGCCTGGCTGGTGGGCGGCGGCTCGGGCCACGGATTCAAGCTCGGCCCGGCCGTGGGCGAGCGGGTGGCCGCCTGGGTGCTGGGCCGGGAGGAGCGGCCTCCCGAGCTCGCGAAGAAGTTCGGCCTCGCCCGGCTACAGAAGGCCCGGGGACCGGAGCGCAGCCAGCTCTCCTCCGGAAGACAAAGGAGCCTGACATGACCTGGAGATCGACCCTCCCCGCGCTGGTCCTCGCCGCACTCGCCGGCTCGCTCCTCTCCGGAGCCCTGGCGGCGGCCGACGAAGGCGGCGGCGCCGCCGCCGCCCGGCTCGACGGCATCGCCCAGGAGTTCTGGGATCACCGGCTCGAGGAGTCGGTCGGCCTGCGACTGCAGGAGGGCCTGCCGGTCACCCGCCTTCCCGATCTCTCCTACGGGCACGAGGCGGAGGCGGCCCGCTGGGCCCGCGGGCTCCTGGACCGGCTGGAGGCGGTCGACCCGGCGCGGCTCGACCACGAGCGCTGGCTCTCCCGCGAGATCCTGGCCTGGCAGCTCCACCAGCCGATCGACGGCCTGCCTTACTTCTGGTACCAGTTCCAGGTCACCCCCTACACCTGGTCGTTCTCCGGAGTGAACCAGGCTTTCGCCCAGGTGCCCCTCGCCACCGCGGAGGACCGCGCCCGCTACCTCGATCTCCTCGGCCAGCTACCCGGCGTCGCCGGCACCCTGCGGGCGAACCTGGAGACCCAGAGGGGCAAGGGGATCCTCCTCCCGCGCCCCGAGATCGATCTGGTGGTGACCACCTTCAAACCCCTCGCCGGCGCCTCCGCCGGGCATCCGTACGCGGTCGCCTCCGAGCGCCTGGCCGGGGTCGAGCCCGGGACCGCCGAGGCCTTCCAGGCCCAGGTGGCGTCCGTGCTCGACGAGCGGGTCGCGCCGGCCTTCCGCGACCTCCTCTCGACCTTCGACGACGCCTACCGGGCCGCGGCGCCGGAGGCCGTGGGCCTCGGCCGGTATCCCAAGGGCTCCGAGGCCTACCGCTTCCTGATCCGCTACCACACGGGCCTCGACCTCACGCCCGAGGAGATCCACCAGCGGGGGCTCCGGGAGGTCGAGCGCATCGAGGGCGAGATGGCGAAGATCCGCCACCTCGTAGGGTTCGAAGGGAGCGCCCAGGAGTTCAACCAGCAGCTCCGCACCGACCCGCGCTTCCTCGCCTGCTCCCCCGAGGGTGTGGCCGAGCGACTCACCCGCCCGATCCGGCGGATCGAGCCGGAGATCGGCAAGTGGTTCCTGACCGAGCCCGAGGCGCCTTACGGCGTGGCGCGGCTCGATCCGGGGCTCGAGGCCGGGATGACCTTCGGTTACTACCAGCAGCCGACGCCAGACCACCCCTCCGGCACCTACCTGTTCAACGGCTCGAGCCTCGACCAGCGCCCGCTGGTCAACGCCGCCGCCCTGATCTACCACGAGCTGATCCCCGGACACCACTTCCAGATCGCGCTCCAGGAGGAGAACCGGGACCTGCCTCCCTTCCGGCGCAACGCCTTTCCCACCGCCTTCGTCGAAGGCTGGGCAGAGTACGCCTCGGCCCTCGCCGGCGAGATGGGCATGTACCGGGAGCCCTACGACCGCTACGGCCGTCTGTCCATGGACATGTTCCTCTCCGCGCGGCTGGTGGTCGACACCGGCATGAACGCCCTCGGCTGGTCGCGGGCGAAGGCGCTCGAGTTCCTGCGCGCCCACCTCCTCGAGTCGGACGCCCAGCTCGCCACCGAGACCCTGCGCTACGCGGTCGACATTCCGGGCCAGGCCCTGGCCTACAAGATCGGGAGCGCCACGATCCGGGAGCTGCGCGAGCACGCCCGCAGCGAGCTCGGCGACCGCTTCGACGTGCGCCGCTTCCACGACGCCGTCCTCGGCCACGGCGCCATGCCGCTGGCGGTTCTCACCGAGCACGTCGACTGGTGGATCGCGCGGGAGAAGAGCCGGCCCGCCGCGGGCCCCTGAGCCGGGCGCCCGGCGCCCGTCAGCCCGCGACCGGGGCCGGAAGCTCGCCGAAGAGCTCCTTGACCGGCTCCTGGAGCAGCACGATCAGCGTGAGCACGCCGAGGACCGTCCCGAACGGCATGAAGATGCACTCCACGGCCGAAATGACCAGGCAGAAGGTGTAGTGCGTGTAGCCGGCGAGGTAGCGGCCGGCCATCGCGATGCATACGGTCATGGCGAGGGCACCCACGAGCAGACCGGCGGCCGCGGTCACGAAGATCAGGACGATGGCCCGGCCTATCGGGTTGGGGGGGGACCCATGGGCCGCCGTGCCCAGGATCGCCAGACCGACCGTCATGTAGAGCACCGGCAGCAGCGACGCGAGGCCGGTCAGCCCCGCCACCACGTAGTGGAAGATCGACAGCAACCGGAGGTAATCGCGGTACGGGGTCGGGTTCATGGCACCCCTCCTCTCGACCTCCACTACGCCCGGCGGCCGCGGGATATTCGATGCGGTGGCGGAGCTCGACAGGAAGATCGACCGGGCGGGCTGCGGAATACTGCGGCTCATCCAGAGTAACCTATCTCCACTATGCCTATTCAACCACCCGGCGGGGGCCCGGGGTCGGTCGCCAACTTTCCCGACTTCCGGAAGCTCCCCAAGATCCCGTTCGGCAAGCTCGCCCTGGGCCTCCTTGCCCTCGTTCTCGTCCTCACCAGCTTCTACACCCTCAGCCCCGAAGAGCAGGGCGTGGTGCTGCGCTTCGG
>CAZIIB010000518.1:0-3475 GCA_964539125.1 uncultured Thermoanaerobaculia bacterium
GGGCTGGAGCACGCCCGGATGCAGCCCGTTCACTGCTACACCAACAGCCAGCGCCTGATGGACATGGCCCACCCCGATCCGCGGCGGGCCCGGGCGGCGGCCCAGAACGTGATCCCGACGACCAGCGACGCAGTCCAGGCGCTGCCGCGGGTGATCCCCGAGCTCGCCGGCCGCTTCGACGGCGTCGCCTACCGGGTACCGGTCCCCGACGGCTCGCTGGTGGACCTCACCGCCCGCCTCGCCACCGGGGTCGACGCCGCGGCGGTGCGCGACGCCTTCCGCGAGGCGGCCGCCGGCGAGCTCGCCGGCATCCTGGCGGTGACCGAGGAGGAGCTGGTGTCGGCCGACTTCATCGGCAGCCCGTTCTCGGCGACCGTCGACCTGCCGCTCGTCCAGGTGGTGGGCGAGCGCCTGGTGCGGGTGGTCGCCTGGTACGACAACGAGTGGGGGTACGCCAATCGCCTCGCCGACCTGCTCGCCCACATGCATCGGGTGACCGGAGGCGGCGCGGCCTCCGCCTGAGGGGAAGGACTTGGAATCGACTTGCCGGGCGATTGTGACCAGAATGGGTGGCGGCGACTCGATCGGTCGCCGGCGGCGGGGGACCTGCGATTCGGTGAGTCGGCAACGCTCGAGGAGCCTCGTCACTTCGAGGCGGAGCCAATGAGGAAACGACCATGAACGAGCTATGGACCCTGGAGGACCTGGGCGACGTCGCCGGCGCGCGCTGCTTCGTCCGGGTCGACTTCAACGTCCCTCTGGACCGGGGAGAGGTGGTCGACGACACCCGCCTGGTGGAGGCGCTGCCGACGCTACGGGAGCTCCTCGGCCGGGAGGCGCGGCTGGTGCTCGCCTCCCACTGCGGCCGCCCCAAGGGGACGCCGGATCCCCGCTTCAGCCTCCACCCGGTGGCCGAGCGGCTCGTGGAGCTGCTCGGCAAGCCGGTGCGCTTCGCCCCCGACTGCGTGGGCGAGGAGGTCGAACGGATCGTCTCGGGCCTCGGCCGCGGCGAGGTCTGCCTGCTCGAGAACCTGCGCTTCCACGAGGGGGAGACCAAGAACGACCCGGGCTTCGCCCGCCGGCTGGCCCGCCTGGGCGAGGTCTTCGTGGGCGACGCCTTCGGCACCGTCCACCGCGCCCACGCCTCGGTGGTCGGCGTGCCCGAGCTCCTGAAACGCAAGGCCGCCGGTCGCCTGGTCGAGCGCGAGGTGGCCGCCCTGTCTCGGCTCCTCGAGACGCCCGAGCGGCCGTTCGTGGCGATCCTGGGCGGCGCCAAGATCGAGGGCAAGATCGACACCATCGAGAACCTCCTGCCCAGGATCGACAAGCTGCTCCTGGGCGGGGGGATGGCCAACACCTTCCTCGCCGCCCGGGGCTGCGAGATGCGCGACTCGCTGGTCGACGACGAGCGGATCGGCCTGGCGGGCGATCTGCTCGAGCGGGCCGCGGCCCAGGGCGTCGACGTGCTCCTGCCCGAAGACCTGGTGGTCGGAAAGAGCCTCGAAGAGCCGGGCGAGCCCCGGACAGTGGCGGCCGGCGGGGTGCCCGCGGGGACCATGGCGCTCGACGTCGGCCCGGCCACCCGCAAACGCTTCATCGCGGCGTTCTCCGACGCCCGGACGCTCTTCTGGAACGGTCCGCTGGGGGTCTTCGAAACGCCGCCGTTCGACGCCGGGACCAACGCCGTGGCCCACGCCCTGGCCGAGCTCGACGCCTACACCGTGCTGGGCGGCGGCGAGACGACGGCGGCCGCTCATCGGGCCGGGGTGACCGACGCCATCGACCACGTATCGACCGGAGGCGGCGCGTCGCTGGAGTTCCTCGCCGGCAAGCGCCTTCCGGGGATCGCCGTCCTGGAGAAGCCATGAGCGAGAGAGAGACTCGGCTGCCCATGGTGGCCGCCAACTGGAAGATGAACCTGCTCGCCCGCGACGCCGAGGCGCACTGCCGGGCGCTCCTCGACGGCCTGGAGGCCGCGCGGGCCGAGGTGGTCGTCTTCCCCGCCTTCCCGCTCCTCCCCGTCGTCGCCGCCGAGCTCCGGGGCACGCGCGTGGCCTGGGGCGGCCAGGACCTCCATCCCGAGGACGACGGCGCCCACACCGGCGACGTCTCGGGCCCCCAGCTCGCCGACGCCGGCTGCACCTGGGCCCTCGCCGGACACAGCGAGCGGCGGCGCGACCACGGCGAGGGCGACGGGCTGGTGGCCCGCAAGGTCGCGGCGGCCCTGCGCAACGGCCTCACCCCCATGATCTGCGTCGGCGAGACCAAGGCCGAGCGCGACGCCGGCGAGACCTTCGAGGTGCTGGGCGGCCAGCTCTCCATGGCCTTGGCGCCGCTTCGCTCCGCGAGCTCGCCGCCGCCGCCCTTCGCTCTGGCCTACGAGCCGGTCTGGGCCATCGGCACCGGTGACACAGCCACCCCCGAGACCGCCCAGGGGGCCCACTGCTTCCTGCGCTCGGCCCTGGCGGAGAGCGTGGGGCGAGAGGTCGCCGTGGCCACGCGCATCCTCTACGGAGGGTCGGTCAAGCCGGCGAATGCCGCCGATCTGGCCGCCCAGGAGGACCTGGACGGCTTCCTGGTGGGAGGGGCGAGCCTTGACGCGGAGGAATTCCTCGCTATCATCCGCTGTTGCGACTGATTTCCGGCCATGACCCGGGAGGACTCACCGTGCTCTACCTGCTGTACATCATCCACGTCATCGTCTGCATCTTCCTCATCCTGGTGGTGTTGCTCCAGCAGGGCAAGGGAGCGGACCTCTCCGTGTTCGGGGGCGGCAGCACCCAGACCGCCTTCGGCGCCCGGAGCGCCACGACCCTGCTGCACAAGCTCACGGTCACCTCCTTCATCCTGTTCATCGTGACCACCATGTTCATCGGCATCCTGCAGGGCGGACCCAACCGCTCGACGGTGATGAGCAAGGTCATGCAAGAGGAGGAGCAGAAGGACCTCCCGAGCGGCGGCCAGGCGGCCAAGCCCGAGACCGCCCCCGCCCAGAGCCAGGACCAGGCTCCGGATCAGGCGCAGGGCCAGGCCCCGCCGCCGGCCGATTCCTCCGGTGCTCCCGGCGGAGCCGGCGGCTCCCAGGCACCGGCTCCGAACGGCGGAAAGTAGCCGGAGCGGCGCCTCCGGCGGGGCTTCCCCTCACCGCCGGAGCTGGTAGACTACGCACTGTGCCGAAGTGGCGGAATTGGTAGACGCGCACGTTTGAGGGGCGTGTGGAGCAATCCGTGCCGGTTCGAGTCCGGCCTTCGGCACCATCCCGACTCTCCCCCCTCGACCCCTTCCTTGCCCGTTCGGGCGCCCTCCGCCCGGAGGCCGGTCCGTGCGTACCGTTCTTGCGCCGGCCGGCGATCCATGCCACAATTCTGCCAATCCGCTAGACCACAGGCGTAGGACAGAGCGGGGGCAAGACCCCCGGGCTCTTGGACCGTCGAGGGAGCCCGTCGCGCGGGCGCCCTTCCCAGGTCATGGGTTC
>CAZIIB010000519.1:0-2093 GCA_964539125.1 uncultured Thermoanaerobaculia bacterium
CCGTGCCCCGGCCAGCCCCAGGGCGCCGCGGGCCAGGCGCGCGGCCGAGTGGAACCGGCCGCCGGCCACGTCGGTGAGAGCGAAGTGAGCCAGGTACGCCTGACGGGTGGCCCAGGCGGAGGGGCGCCCGTCGGCTCCTCGGCCCTCGTCTGGAGGCGCCAGGGCGTCGCGGAAGACGGTGAGCTGGTAGCCGAAGCGGCGGCCCCCGGACGCCACCAGGTTGCCGGTGAAGTACCACCACTCGGTGCGAAACGCGGGGTGCGGCCCGTGATCCGCCGGGAAGTGGAACGGCCGGGGCGCCAGGGCCCGGGCGTAGCCTTCCACGGCGCCCGCGCCCATCGCCTCGGAGACCGAGACGGTGGCCCGGGGCGGCGCCGGGCGCTCTCCGGGCCCCGGCGAGCAGGCGAGGGCCGAGGCGAGGCAGGCGGCGAGGAGGGTCCGGCGCGGGTCCATCACTCCTCCCGGAGCGCCGCCGCCGGCCGGGTGCGGGCCATCCGCCAGGCCGGGTAGAGGCCCGCCACCAGGGCGGCGGCGACGGCGAGAGCGACCGCCTGGAGCAGGATCTCCGGGGCCACCTGCATCTGGAGCGTCCAGCCGAAGGAGCGCCGGTTGATGACGAAGATCATGATCGCCGCGAGCACCAGGCCCACGGGGACCGCGAGCAGACCGGCGGCGAGGCCCATGAGACCGGTCTGGGAGGTGACGAGCTGCCAGACCTGGCCCGGCGTCATCCCGTTGGCGCGCAGCACCCCCAGCTCCCGGGCGCGCTCGAGCTGGAGCGCCATCAGGGCCGAGAGCACCCCGGCGAAGGCGACCAGCCCGGCCAGGAGCCGGAGCACCGAGGTGATGGCGAAGGTGCGGTCGAAGATCTCCATGGAGGTTTCGCGCAGGGTCCGGTTCGAGCGCACGAGGACCTCCTGGTGCGGCGCCGCGAGGCGTCGGAGGCGCTCGGCGAGCTCTTCGCGGTCGACCCCCGGCGCGGCGTAGACCGAGAGGGCCGTGAGCCCCCGGTCGCGCCACAGGCGGCGGTAGGTGGCGAGGTCGAGGAGCACGGCCCCCGGGTCGCGGCCGAAGTCGGCGTAGACGCCCGCGACCCGGAAGGTGCGCTCGCCGGAGGCGGTGGGGAGGCGGATGCGGTCGCCCACCGTCAGGTGACGCCGGTTCGCCAGCGGCTCGGAGACCAGGACCGCCGACCCCCCACCGACCGCCGCCCAGGCGCGCCGGGGGTCACCGGCCAGGAGGTGGAAGCTCCGGCGTCCCCGGGGCCCCAGGTCGAAAGCCGCGAGCTCGACCGGCGCCCCCCGGCGGGCTGCGTCCAGTCCACGGTCGCCGTCGAGGGTCGCCGGCTCGAGGCGCGCGGTCGTTCGGCGCAGGCTGTCCACCCGCTCGACCCCGGGCGCCCTCCGGACCGCCTCCACCACCGCGGGATCGAGGTGGACGCCGGAGGGCGTGGGGCCGGCAGAGGGAGGGCTCAGGTAGAGGTCGGCCTGCAGAGTCTGGTCGAGCCAGTCGACCACCGTCGCCCGGAAGCTCCCGATCATCACCCCCACGCCGACGGTCACCGAGACGGCGATCACCAGGGCCGCCACCGCCACGCCGGTCCGCGAAAGGGCCGCCACCACGCCCCGCGCCGCCATGCGTCCCAGGACGCCGAAGAGCGCCCCGGCGGGCCGGCCGAGGAGGGCCATGAGCCCGACGGTTGCCGCCGGCGTCAGCAGGGCGCACCCCACGACCACCCCGAAGAGGCCCGCGAAGGCCGGCGCCAGACGATCGGAGGGGAGCGCCAGGAAGGCGCCTCCGGCGGCGAGCAGCAGGACTCCCGCGAACGCCGCCCGGGGCACCGAGCGTCGCGCCCGGGCCTCGGCCACCGAGCGCGAGAGGACGGCCCGCGGTGGCGCGGAGGTCGCCTCGATCGCCGGCGCCAGCGCCGCCGCCGCGGTGGCCCCGAGGCCGAGGACGGCGCC
Source organism: uncultured Thermoanaerobaculia bacterium (assembly GCA_964539125.1). Lineage (GTDB taxonomy): Bacteria > Acidobacteriota > Thermoanaerobaculia > Multivoradales > DATKCC01 > CAVUBL01. The sequence goes on from CAZIIB010000519.1 coordinate 1,965, forward strand.
CTTGATCAGGCTCGACGGCGCCAGGACCAGCGCTCGCACCGAGAGGACGAAGTAGAGGTCGTTGATCGTCCGGGTGACGAGGCGCAGCAGGAGCTGGTGGTGGTGGCGAGCCACAACATTGGCCGTGAC
>CAZIIB010000519.1:2103-3471 GCA_964539125.1 uncultured Thermoanaerobaculia bacterium
CGAGGCGCAGCAGGAGCTGGCCCAGGGCCGCGCCGGCCACCAGCCCGATCGCCGTGCCCAGGAGACCCACCAGCAGCGCCTCGAGGAGGATCGAGGCGAACAGCTCGCGGCGCGTCACGCCCAGGGCGCGCAGCGTGCCGATCAGATTGCGGCGCTGGACCACCGAGAAGGTCATCGTGTTGTAGATCAGGAACACTCCGCAGACCAGGGCGAGGAGCGAGAGGGCCCTCAGGTTGAGCCGGAACGCCCGGGTCATCTCGCGGAAGGTGCGGGTTCGCGCGCCGGCGGCCTCGAGCTGCGCCTCCGGCGGCAGGAGGTCGCGGATCCGGCCGGGGGCGTCCTCCTGTCCGGTCAGGATGAGCTCGATGCGGTCCAGCCGACCCACCTTGCCCAGGAGCTCCTGGGCCGAGGCGACGTCCATCACCAGCAGGTCGGCGAGAGCCTCGCGGGAACGCTCGTCGGCGGGCCGGAGGAGTCCCGACAGGAGGAGCTGCCGCCGGTGGCCCGCGACCTCGACCGCGAACCGGTCTCCGGACCCGAGGCCGAGAGCCCGGGCCGTGCCGGCGGCCAGGAGGGTGGCTCCGGGGCGCGTGATCAGGGGGCCGAGGCCGGGGAGGGCCGGGCCGGCCGGAGCCGGACCCGCGGCGGAGCCGGCACCGGGAAGGCCCGCCCCGAGCTCCGGCCGGAAGGGCCCCTCGGAGAAGGGGTCCACGCCGAGCACCCTGAGGGTCCGGCGCTCGCGCCCGGCGCCGGCGGAGACGAAGCCCTCCACCACCGGGGCGGCCGGCTGGATCCCGGCGCCGGCGACCAGGCGGGTGAAGAGCCGGTCGGGAAGCCCCGGCGGGCCGCCGCCGAGCGGGCGGGTCGCCCGCCCCGCCAGGGCGGCGGGCGAGCGCGCGAACGCCCGGCCGTCCCGTTGGCGAGATCGATCGCCACCACCACGCCGACCCCGAGGGCGATCCCCAGGATCGAAAGGCCCGCCTGCCAGGGGTGGCGGCGGAGGAAGCGCAGCATCGAGCGGAGGACCAGGGGGCTCATGGCGGGCCGGAGCGGGAGCGGCCGCCGCCGAGGGCGCGCGGAGGGGGCGCCTCCCCGGAGCCGGCCGCGATCTCCCGGAGGTGCCCCTCGGTGATGGTGAAGATCCGGTCGGCGATGCCCATCACCTCCCGGGAGTGGGTCACCATCACCAGGGTCTTGCCCCGGCTCCGCACCAGGGAGTCGAGGAGCTCGAGCACCTCGATGCCGGTGTCGAGGTCGAGGTTGCCGGTGGGCTCGTCGGCGAGGACCAGGGGCGGGTCGTGGGCGAGGGCCCGGGCGACCGCGACCCGCTGCTGCTCGCCGCCCGAGAGCCGGTCGGGGAAGCTCCGC
>CAZIIB010000520.1:0-3469 GCA_964539125.1 uncultured Thermoanaerobaculia bacterium
TCTCGATGTTCCCCTGAGTGACCCGGGGGTCGAAGGAGTAGTGGGTCAGGTGCTGGAGCTTGGCGCCGGTGACCTCCTCGACGAACCTCTGGCGCTTGCGGACGACGTCGCTCTCGGAGTTGTGTTGCTTGTCATAGGGCACCACCACCCGCTGGCTGGGCTCGGCGATGGCGTCCTTGACCCGGAAGGTGAGGTGGCCGAACGGCTCGGCTTCGACGTCGAAGGCGATCTCGTGCTTACCCTTGGCCAAAGGCTCGCGGCCCTGGGCGACGAGGGTGACGATCGCGCCGAGGGGGAACTCGAGAGGGGTCTCCGGCGAGATGCCTTCGGCCGCGGCCCGTCCGTCCCCCCCCTCGATCAGCAACTGGTCGAGGGCGAGCTCCCGGCCGCAGAGCTGGATCGAGCGGACGCGGGTCAGCCGGGCGTCGCTCAGCCGGTTCTTGAGCTGGAAGGCGATCTCGCCCCCGGGCCGGTTCTCCAGGCTACCCACGGTGTAGAGGCGCTGGAGAACCAACGAGGGGATCTTCATGAGTGATGGCAATTTCACGGGCGGGCTCCTGGAGAGGCCGGCATGGCGCGTGGTCGGAAGGATTGACCGTTCACCAGTCTAGCAGGCGTGGGAGGAACCGGCCGGGTCGCGGGGAGTCCTCGTGGGCGCCGGCTCAGGGCCGGCCCAACGCGCCGCCGGCGACCGCCGCGACCACCGCTTCGACCATCTCGGCGTCGCCCGGGCTCACGGCTTCGGCGGCCGGCTCGACGCCGAGGACGCGGAGGGCCCGACTGGTGACCGGGCCGATGGAGACGGCGAACAGTCCCCGGCGGCGCGTTGCCCACTCCTCGCCCCACAGGCCGGAGAAGGCGTGGGCGATCGAGGGGCTGGTAAAGGTCACCCAACCGAGGCGGGAAGTGCCGAAGATCTCCGCGGCCCGCTGCGCACTGCCGGGCGGCGTCCGCTTGGCGTAGGCCTCGACCCGCTCGGGTAGGGCTCCCTGCCGCCGGAGCTCCTCGACCAGGGTGTTCCGGGCATCGGCGGCCTGGGGCAGGAAGACTCGCGCGCCGGGCCTCAAGTGCGGGGCGAGGGCGGCCGCGAGCCCTTCGGCCCGGGAGTCGGTGGCCTCCACGGCCGCCCCGAGTCCCCGCGCCCGGAGCGCCTCGGCGGTCGCCGTTCCGATCGCCGCCAGGCGCGGGCCCGTGGGCAGCCCTCGCCCCCGTTCCTCGAGGCGTGCCAAGAGCTGTGCGACGGTGTTCGTCGAGGTGAAAACGACCCAGTCGAAACCTTCGATGCGGGCCAGAGCCCGGTCCAGCGGAGCCGGATCGGCCGGCGGGACGACCTCGATCAGGGGCAGGAGCTCCACCCGCGCGCCGGCCGCCCCGAAGGCCTCGGCGGTGGCGGCCGCCTGATGCCGGGCCCGCGTGACGACGACCCGCAACCCGGAGAGCGGGCCGCCGTCAGCATTCGCCGCGGAGGACCCCGGTGGCGGGGGAGCGGGCTCGCGGGGCGCTCTCACGGGTCGATCAGGTCGAGGATCGCGTCCGCCCCCCGCTCGCGCATGGCGGTGACGCAGGCTCGGGCCACCTCGGCCGGCGAGCCGGCGGTGGCCTCGGCGCGCGCGATGCGCGAGCCGTCGGGGGTTGCGAGGAGGGCGGTGAGGGTGAGCTCTTCCGCGCCCTCGGAAGCGGGCCTCGCCCAGGCCCCGAGGGGCAGGGCGCAGTTGCCGCCGAAGGCTGCCACCACTCGCCGCTCCGCCTCGGCGGCGCGGGCCGACGGCCGGTGGTCGAGGGGACGGCAGAGCGCTTCGGCCTCGCCGCCCGAGCGCACCTCGATCGCCAGGATGCCCTGGCCCGGCGCGGGGACGAAGCTCTCGGGCTCCAGGGGGTGAGCCGGCAGGTCGTCGAGACCCAGGCGGGCGAGGCCGGCGGCCGCGAGGATCACGCCGCCCGCCCCCGTCTCGCGCCACTTGCGCAAGCGAGTCTGGACGTTGCCCCGGACGCCCTCCACCCGGAGCTCGGGTCGGGCCGCCAGGACCTGGGCCTGGCGCCGGAGTGCGCCGGTGAGGACGGTCGCGCCCTCGGGGAGCCCCTCGAGATCGCCGGCGGCCTCGCTCACCAGGACGTCGCGGGGGTCGGCCCGCTGCGGATAGGCCGCCACGACCAGATCGCGGCCCAGGGTGACGGGGAGGTCCTTCAAGCTGTGCACGGCGAGGTCGAGCGAGCCGTCGGCGAGGCCCGCCTCGAGCTCCTCGGTGAACAGGCCCTTGCCGCCCAGGGGCGCCAGCATGCCCGGAGTGGTGTCCCCCTTGGTCGAGAGGGTGACCAGCTCCACCCGAAGCCCGGGGTGGAGGGCCTCGAGGGCGCGGGCGACGGTGGACGACTGGGCGACGGCGAGCTTGGACTTGCGAGTGCCCAACCGGAGGGTCGTGGAGCGAAGACTGGTTGTCATCGGAGAGTCCAGATCTGGTCGGGGCGACGTCGTGACGGGCGAGCGCTGGACCTGGGTGGGGGAGCTACGATTCACGGAGCCGGACACGTTCCAGTCGCCTCCTCGGTTCGCGCGAGAGCCGCGAAAGAGATCAGGAGTTGCCCTCTTCCCGGTCCAGCTGGAAGAGCTCCCGGACCATGTCGAGATGGGGGAGCTGATCCTCGCCGTTGGCGCTCCGGAGGCGCCGGCTCGGGTGATGGAGGATCTTGCGCACCAGGGCGCGGGTGAGCCGGTCCAGGTCCTCGTGGGTCTCGGCCGGGAAGCGGTCCAGGACCGAGGCGAGCTCTTGCTGCCGGACCCGCTCGGCCTGTTTCTGGAGGCTGGCGATCACCGGCTCGGCCTCGAGGCCCCGGAACCAGGCGAGGAGATGGCCGAGCTCGTCGTCCAAGATCTCCTCGACGTGCGGGACCTCCTCGCGCCGGCGCTTGAGGTTGCGCTGGATCAGCGTCTCCAGGGAGTCCACGTCGTGGAGGAAGACGTTGCTCAGCCGGGCGGCGGTGGGCTCGACGTTTCTCGGGATGCCCAGGTCGACCACCAGCAGCGAGCGGCCTGGGCGGCGGAGCATGGCGGTGGCGAAGTCCTCGGTGCGGAGCACCGGATGGGTGGCGCCGGTGGTGACGACCACCAGGTCGGCTGCCGCGACGCCGTGGACCCGGTCGTCGAAGGGGAGGACCTGAGCCTCCGAGAACTCGGCGAGGAAGCTCTCGACTCGGCTCGCGGAGCGGTTGGTGACCGTCAGGTGGCAGGCGCCCTTCTCGAGGAGGTTCCGGGTCACCATGCGTCCGGTCTCACCGGCCCCGACCACCAGGATCCGCGCCTCCTCCAGGTGGTTGAAGATCGCCCGGGAGAGCTCGACGGTAGCGTAGCCCAACGACACGGCGCCGCTGGTGATCCCGGTCTCGGAGCGGGCCCGGCTGCCCGCCTTGAGCGCCGCCCGGCCGAGGCGGCGCAGTAGGGTGCCGCTGGTGCCCACCGCGTCGGCGAGTGCGG
>CAZIIB010000521.1:0-3463 GCA_964539125.1 uncultured Thermoanaerobaculia bacterium
CCGACTTCCACCAGCGGAGCCTGGTTCGCGGTCATCCGCCGAAGGTGGTCTGGGTCCAGACGGGCAACTGCACCACGGACTACATCGCAGAGCTCCTCCGCCGCCACCGGAAGGATCTCGAGGGCTTCGGCGAGGATGCCGAGGCGTCGTTCTTGATCCTCGCGTGATCACGCCGGTCCAGTCCGCGTACCACGAAGCGTGACCGGAGTCGGGAAGGAGTACCCGGCACCCCTCAGTCTGCGCCGCGGTGGTGGAGACCGCTCCCTGGATGGTCTTGAAGCAAGGGGTACGCTCGTGACACACGCCGCCACCGTCCACCCAGCCGGTGTCCGCCGCGCCGGGGACCGCCAGACCGATCTCCGAGGCGAGGACCAGCCCCGGCACCCGGAGGCGCGACGGCGGAAGACGGCTTCGGGCAACGGGACGAGGGCGAAGCGGGGATGGAGCCTCACAGCGGGCTTCCGGGTCGGTCGATCCTCGGTCTCTTCACGATCCGGTGGGGCGGAGCTGGTGGCGCGCCCCGCCTGTACCCCGGGTTCGCGCAAAGGCCGCCGGGAGCTCCGCATGGGCCTGCGGGTGTGGGCAAGGTTCCTGGCCCTCTTTGCCGGGATACACTGGAGAGGTCGCCCGACGAACCTCATCGACTCGTCCACTGCCTTGGCCTCACACGACTCTCCAGACGCTCAGGCGGACAAGCCTGCCCTAACCCGGCTGGCCGTGGCGCTGGAGCTGGATGTGCCCCATCTCCGCAAAGCGCGCAAGCTTGCCGAGCGGAAGAGAATCGAGCTCAGTGAGGCGCTCGCTCAGTACGGTGCCGAGGATATGACCGTCACGGTGTTCGGCTCGCTCGCCCGGGACGAGTTCACGGAGGGGAGTGACATCGACTGGACCCTTCTCGTGGACGGCTCCGCCGATCCCCACCATCAAGACGCGGCGCACGAGATCTCTCGTCAGGTCCGGATGATGCAGGAGAAGTCGCCCGGCCGGGAGGGAACCTTCGGCAGCTTGACGTTCAGTCACGACCTCATCCACCTCATCGGCGGTGAGGACGACACCAACCGGAACACCACCCGACGGATCCTGCTGCTCCTGGAGTCCCGGCCCATCGGCAAAGCAGACTCCTACGATAGAGTCCTGTCGAACGTCCTCCGGCGCTACCTCGAGGAAGATCGCGGGATTTGGTATAGCTCGGGGAAGTACAAGGTCCCGAGATTCCTCCTGAACGACATCGTTCGCTACTGGCGCACGATGACCGTGGACTTTGCCTACAAGCAGTGGAGCCGTGCGGGCGAGGGGTTCGCGATCCGCAACCTGAAGCTGCGGATGTCTCGGAAGCTCATCTTCGTGGGGGGGCTTCTCACCTGTTTCAGCATCCAGACTGGACTCTCGGAGGGGGAGCGAGCCGAGATCTTCGGAGAGCAAAAGGACGCCGGTCACCGGGTGTCGCGCCTGGTGGACTACCTCAGGCGGCAGCTTGCCCCCCCGTTGGAGGTCTTGGCCCGGGCCGTTCTGGATCGGCCGGAGCTCCACGATGCGGCCCGCCGTCTCTTCACCGCCTATGACGAGTTCGTCGGGATACTCTCCGACCAGGAGAAGAGGACGCATCTCGAGACCCTGACCTACGAACAGCTGAAGCGCGACTCTCTCTTCGATCAGGGGCGCGACATCAGTCATCGCTTCCAGTCCGCCTTGGATCAGATCTTCCTGGAGCCCGGCTCGCCCTTCTACGACCTGACCCTCAAGTACGGAGTCTTCTGATGCAGACCTGGACCCGCCCCTGGGGCTTCTCGACCGGCGCATTGGCGCGAGGTGATTTTCGGCGAGGCCTGGACTTGATGCGCGCGCTCAGCCTCCCCGCCGTCGAGCTCTCCGCGCTTCGCCTGCCGGAGCTCGCGGTGCTCCTCGGCGCCTTTCACGAGCTCGACTTGAATGCCTACCGGTTCGTGGCACTTCACTTCCCCAGCGAGTACCCGGAAGAGCTGGAGGCTGCGCTCGTGGAGAGCTTGCGGCAGGCGGTGCCGGAGGTTCCTGTGGTCGTTCACCCGGACGCCATCGTTGACTTCTCCCTGTGGCGAGCCTTGGGTTCTTCGGTCCTGGTCGAGAACATGGACCGTCGGAAGCCGCATGGACGGACGGTGCGCGAGCTCCAGGAGGTCTTTGAGAGGCTTCCGGAGGCCCGCCTCTGTTTCGACGTGGCGCACGCCCGCCAGGTCGACAGCAGCTTGACCGAAGCGTTCCTGATCCTGGATGGTTTCGGAGAACGACTTGGCCAGGTGCACTTGAGCGAGGTGAGCACGTCCGGCCGCCATGGTCGCCTCTCGCGGACCGCGATCCTGGCATTCCAGGAGCTGGCGCCCTACATCCCTCGGGACGTACCGGTCATCCTCGAGAGCCCGGTGACCGAGGCTGAGATCGAAGACGAGCTGATGCGGGCGGAAGAAGCTCTGCCGCTCTCGGCCACAGCGGTTGCCTACGGCTAGGCGACGACCCCGTCCGAAGTACCCGGCGACCGGCTTGGTCGGCAAGTGACCGTCTTCATGCCGCCGACCACTCAGGGTAGGGAGGCGGCGGTCTCCGACCAGGACGGCTCCTCGTAAGCGATGACCACGAGGGAGTCGTCCGGCCGGAGGGCGTGTTTCTGGGTTCCATTGTCGCTTCGCCCCAGGCGCCTTCGATACCGAGGATTCAGCACCAGGGCCGGCGCCTCCTGGTCCTGGTTCGTCCTGTACCCTATGAGGGTGACGGGATCGACAGAGCGTGCCACGTCGTGAAACGCCTTCTCGAAGGATGTCCCGACCCACCTCCCTGGAACTGGAACGATGTAGATTTCGTTCGACTCTTCTGTCGCCGTCAGAAGCTCCTCGAACGTACGGGTGATCCCCGGACTGATCACGGCCTGGGCCAGCAGCTTGTCGGAGAGGTCTTGGACGGAGACGACCTCGGCCCTCGGGATGTGAGAGAAGTGCTCACAGCTTTGGGCATCGAGGACTTCCACCACCTTGTGAAGATCGGGAGCCACGTCCGCCGCCGCGAGCGCGGTCACGAGGGAACGGTGGTCTGCCGTACGGGGGCTGATGGTGCCCGTCCGATCCGCTAGGACCAGCAAGCTGGAGAATGAGCCGATGCCAGCGGCCTCGAGCGCGCTCCGGCGGGAGCAATCTCCGCGGAAGAACCTGACACCGTGGAGAGCCCTGTCTCCATGATGGTCTCGCTCAAGGTCTTCGGGCAGCGGATCGCAGATGACGGTGGCCTGAAACGCGTGGTGACGAGAGATGACGGGGTCGCTGAGCTGGGCAACGACCGTCTCGGCCTGCGCGTTCCATCCGCAGATTCCCACCTCGATCCGATCGAGGCCATCGGGAGGTCCCTCCAGCTCGAGCTTCGCAGGAGACTGATTCTCGTCTTGGGGCTCTCGGCGCTCGCCCCAGTCGCCGGTAGGGCGAGCTGAGAATCGAGCCTTCCA
>CAZIIB010000522.1:0-3458 GCA_964539125.1 uncultured Thermoanaerobaculia bacterium
CCAGGAAGTGGGCGGCGTCGATCGACGCCCGGCGGTGCTTCTCGCCCACCGCCGCCCGCAGGCTCCGGGGCGGCAACCCCCCCCGGTTCTGGCGCTGGAGCTTGCGGACCTCCGCCAGGCCGAGCTTGACGCCGACGTTCTTCGGGTCGAGGCGGAGCGCGATCAGGTAGAGGTCGGCGGCCGCCTCCAGGCTGCCGCGCTCGGCGAACCCCTGAGCGAGCGCCACCAGCCGGTCGACATCGTCGGGAGGGATCGGGCGTTCGCTCATGAGGACACTGTTCGTCGCGCAGGGTGTGCGGGAAGAGGGAATGGTACCACGCCATCGGCCGCGATTGCGGATGGTGTAGAATCCGGGAATGTCAATAGAGCAATACGCATCCCGGTGCGGTCCGAGGACCGAGCCGGAGCCGGAGGCGGCTGGAGGGAGGAGAGCACCATGGCTTTGATAGAACGCGATTTCGACGCCCTGGGCATCACGCAGGAGGGGATCGATCTGTGCCGGCAAGGGTCCTGGCGCCAAGGCCTGGACCTGCTGCGCAAGGTGGCCGAGGCGGACGATCGCAGCACCGAGCTCCCGGGCCTCTTCTACTCCTTCCTCGGCTTCGGCATCGCCCGCTTCGACCGGCGCGTGCGCGAAGGCATCGCCCTCTGCGAGCACGCGGTCAAACGGGAGTTCTACCAGCCGGAGAACTACGTCAACCTGGCCCGCACCTACCTCCTGATCGACGACCGCCGGCGCGCGACCGACGCGGTTCGGGCCGGCCTCAGGATCGACCCGGACCACCGGGAGCTCTCGGAGCTGATCGCGGAGCTGGGAATCCGCCGGCCCCCGGTGATCCCCCTCCTCAGCCGGCGCAACCCGCTCAACCACCTGCTCGGCAAGGTCCGCCACGTCCTCGTGCCGCAGCGCGACGACGCCGAGCCCGACGAAGCGATCGACGACGAGATCGTGTGACGTGCCCGCCCCCTCCCGGGGGTTGACAGGCGGACGGGGTCGGCGGTATTAATTGACCGACCGGTCGGTCGAATAACTCGAGCCGACCGGTTCGAGCCGATGACCCCGAGACCGAGACGCCCCGAGCTGCGCGCGCAACGGACGGCCGAGATCGTCCAGGCGGCGGCGGAGGTCTTCGCGAAGAAGGGCTACCGGCAGGCACGAGTGATCGACGTCGCACGGCGCGCCGGTATCGGCAAGGGGACGATCTACGAGTACTTCCGCAACAAGCAGGAGCTGTTCCTGGCCGTCTTCGACTGGTATGTGGAGGGGGTTCTCACCGCCGGCCTGAACGCTGCCGAGCCGGGGGCCGACCCGCCCGAGACCTTGCGCGGCCTGGTCGAGGGGATCCTCGAAGCGACCGCCGAAGTGCAGCATCTCTATCCGCTGACCCTGGAGCTGTGGGCGGCGGCCGCCGGTTCGGAGTTCGGGGAACGCCTGAACCAGGAGTTTCGCGATCTGTACAGCCGCTACGCAAGGGTGGTGGCCGGCATCGTCCGCGACGGCATGGCCTCGGGCCGCTTCGCACCGGGAGTCGATCCGGAGGCTACCGCCCGGGTCCTGGTGGGAGCCCTCGATGGCCTCTTCCTCCAGGCCTGGCTCGACCCGGACTTCGACGCGCCGGCGGCGGGCCGGGCCTTCCTCGACGTCCTGCTCGGAGGGCTGGCCGCCCCCGCTGCTGGGACCCCCGACCCTTCGTGAGCCCGCCATGAACCTACGACGCCTAGTCCTCGCCTCGAGCCTCTTGCTCCCTCTGGTCCTGGCACCGGCCTCACCGGCGGCCGAGGCCCCCACCGACGCCGCCAGCCTCGTGCGCCAGGCCCTGGACTACTGGCGCGGCGCCTCGTCGTTCGCCGTCATCACCATGAACGTGCACCGCCCCGAGTGGGAGCGGAGCTCGCGGATGCGGAGCTGGACCCGGGGCGAGAAGGACTCCCTGGTGCGCTTCGTCGAGCCGGCCAAGGATGCGGGCAGCGCCACGCTCAAGCTGGGCGACGACATGTGGATCTTCACGCCGCGGGTCAACCGGGTGATCAAGCTGCCCTTCTCCATGATGGCCCAGAGCTGGATGGGCTCGGACTTCTCGTACAACGATCTCGCCAAGTCCGACGAGCTGGTGACCCGATTCGATTGCCGGATCACCGGCACCGCCCGGGAGGACGGCCACACCGTCTACACGATCGAAGCCACTCCGAAGCCCGAGGCGCCGGTCATCTGGGGGGCGGAGCGCGTCCGGGTGCGCGACGATCACCTCCTCCTCGAGGAGACCTTCATCGACCAGGACGGCAAGGCGGTCAAGCGCCTGAAGGCCGAGGAGATCGGCCCGCTCGGCGGCAAGCTCTTCGTCACGCGCTACCGCATGGAGCGTCTCGACGAGCCCGACCACTGGACCGAGCTGATCTACCGCCAGGCCCGCTTCGGCACCGACCTGCCCGATGCCCTCTTCACCCTCTCGAACCTGCGCAACCCGCGCAGCCAGTGGGAAGACAAGTGACGGCCGGGCAGGTGCCGCCCCGGCCGGACGGGCCGACCGCGGCCGGATCGTGGAGCCGAGGGGCCCTCACTCTGCGCTTGACCCTGAGATTGGCCTGGCGAAACCTCTGGCGCAACGGCCGGCGCACGGCGATCAGCCTGGCGGCCGTCGCCTTCGCCACTCTCATCCTGGTCTTCGGCGTGGCCATGCAGGAAGGCGGCTACGGCGCCATGATCGCCAGCGCCGTCGGCGTCTTCACCGGCGAGCTCCAGGTGCAGGTCGAAGGCTACCGAGAGCGGCCGCGGCTCGAGGAGACGATCGGCGACGCCTCCGCCCTCGAGGACCGACTGGCGCGGTTGCCGGGCGTCGAGGCCGTGGCCGCCCGCGCGCAGGCCTTCGCCCTCGTGAGCTCTCCGGAGCGCTCCTACGGCGCCCAGGTCGAGGGCGTCGAGCCGGAGCACGAGCGGCGGGTCTCGAGCCTGGCCGGGACGCTGCGCTCCGGCCGGTACCTGGGCGCCGAGGACTCCGATGAGGCCGTGATCGGCAGGACCCTGGCCAAGAACCTCCACCTCGCCGTGGGCGATGAGCTGACGATCCTCGGTCAGGGCAAGGACGGCTCGCTGGCGGTGGCCGCCTGCACGGTGGTCGGCGTCTTCTCGAGCGGCTCGCCGGAGCTCGATCGCGAGATGGTGGAGATTCCCATCGGCACCTTCCGGCGGGCGTTCGCCCTGGGCGACGAGGCGCACGCTCTGGTGATCCGGACCCGGGACCTGGACGCCCTGAGCGCGGTGCGGCGGGAGGTGACCGCGGCCCTGGCCGGCCGAGACCACCTGGTGGCTCTCGACTGGTCCCAGATCGAGCCCGGCCTCGAGCAGGCGATCGCCCTCGATGCCGCCGTCGGGTGGTTCCTCTACGGGGTGCTCGTGCTGGTGGTGGGGTTCAGCATCCTGAACACCTTCATCATGGCGGTCCTCGAGCGCACCCGCGAGC
>CAZIIB010000523.1:0-3456 GCA_964539125.1 uncultured Thermoanaerobaculia bacterium
AGAAGCTGCGGATGAAGAAGTACGACCCGAAGGTCCGCAAGCACGTGGAGTTCGTCGAAGAGAAGCTCCGCTAGCCCGCCTACCTCCCGTGCTCTCGAGGGCTCGGGGGGCTCCACCTTTTCAGCTTTCTTGCAGGCCGTTGAGGGCTGTGCTACCCTCGGCCGGCCTTACCAGCTCAGAGTGCCGTCGGAGCCCGGGCGCGCGTCGCGCCCGGCTCCCCGGTCCTGCTGTGCCTCTCACCTCCGCTCCACGTCGCAAAGGAGCGGAGGATGCAGACCCAAGCCCGTCCCACCCAAGACCTGTTCCAGCAGTGTGCCCGGTCGCCCGAGAGCACGGCCTGGCCCGAGCTCGTGGCGCGCTTCGAGCCGTCGATCGCCCAGGGCGTCCGGCGGGCCCTGAAGCGCTGTGAGCTGCCGGCCCACCCGGACCGGGTCGACGACCTCGTGCAGGACACCTTCTGCCGGCTGCTCGAGAAGGACCGCCGGCGGCTGAAGAGCTTCCAGGGGACCGCGGAAGCCCAGGCGGCGGCGTGGATCAAGCGCCTGGCCGAGCGCTCGGCCCTGGACCAGATCCGGGCCGCCCGCGCACGCCGCCGGGGCGGCGTCGCGCAGCCCTGGCCGACGCGGGCGCCCGAGCTCCTGCCGGCCCGGAAGGTCGCCGCCTCGCCCGAGCACCGGGCGCTCCACCGCGAGCGGCTGCGTCAGTTCCTCACCTACTGCCGGACCCTGGGCTCCGGCGAGCGCAACGCCCGGATCCTGCGCCTGGTCCTGGTGGAGGGCTGGAGCAGCCGGGAGGTCTCGAAGGCCTGCCGCGGCGCCCTGGCGCCCAGCGCGGTCGACTCCATCGTGTACCGGTTTCGCCGCCGCCTCGCCCACGCCGACCTGCCGGTGCCGCAACGCGCTGGGTCGCGGGCGAGCCGGGTCGGCCGCGGCCGGTAGAATTCGCCAATGGCCGTCCGGATCTTCACGAGCCGCCGCTGCCTTGCCCACCACGCCCCCGGCGGGTATCCGGAGCGCCCCGAGCGGCTCTCCGTGATCCTCGAGCACCTGATCGGCGCCTTCCCCGGCGCGGTGGTCGAGGAGACGGAGACCGGTGTCGACGCGGAGGAGGCGGTGCGAGCGGTCCACGACGAGCGCTACGTGGGGCGGCTGCGCCGGGCGGTCGAGCGGGGCGACGGGCTGATCGACTCGCCCGACAACCCGCTCTCGCCCGCCACCTGGGACGCGGCCCTGGCGGCCGTGGAGGTGACCTTGACGGCGGCCCGGTGGGCGAGCGCCGGCGACGGCCGCCATGCGTTCGCCGCCGTCCGGCCTCCCGGGCACCACGCCGAGCGCGACCGGGCGATGGGCTTTTGCTTCTTCAACAACGTCGCCGTCGCGGTCGAGCACCTGCGCTCCACCGGCGCGTCGGAACGGGCTGCGATCTTCGACTTCGACCTGCACCACGGCAACGGCACCCAGCACCTGTTCGAGAGCCGGCCGGACGTCTTCTACGCCAGCCTCCACCAGGCGCCCTTCTACCCCGGTACGGGCCGTCGCGAGGAGCGCGGCACGGGCGCCGGCCAGGGCACCGTCCTCAACGTTCCGCTGCCGGCCGGAACGGGCGACGCCGAGTATCTGGAGGCGGTCGATCGGGAGGTGCTGCCGGCCCTGCGGAGCTTCGGTACGGACTTCCTCGCAGTCTCCGCCGGCTTCGACACCTGGCGGGGCGATCCCCTGGGCGCCCTGCGCCTCACCGAGAGTGGTTTCAACGCCCTCGGTGAGCGGATCGCGGCCCTCGCCGCGGGCTCCGGGCGGGGTCGCAGCCTGTCGGTGCTCGAGGGCGGTTACGACGTCGGGGCCCTTCCGCGCCTGGTCGAGACCTACCTCCGGGGACTCGAGGCAGGCTTGTGAGATTGACTTCCGTGCATAACCATCGATACAATGACCGGAAAAGCTCAGGTAAAGCTTGAAGTTTTTGGCAACCCAAGCTGACGACGACCGACCGGACGAATGCGAGGCGAGCTCGACAGGCACGAAAACCGCAGAACGATCTGTGGGTGAGCCGGCGGGCGAGTGGAGGATCGGGTGATGAACACGAAGAGGTTCCTGACGACCATCGTGGTACTGGCGTTGGCGGCGGCTCCGGCCTTTGCCGCGCCTCCTTTCGGGCACTTCGACGGCAAGGCGGGCGGTGGCAACGGAGCTTCCGGCGTCGCGCCGGTCGTCGGCTGGGCGCTCGACGACGACGGCGTGCGCGCGGTCGACGTGTTCGTGGACGGCATCATCGCCGGCCGGGCGAAGTACGGCCGCAACCGTCCGGGTGTCACCCGCCACTTCCCGGGCTACCCGGACTCCGACGCCGCGGGCTTCGGCTTCCAGCTCAACACGACCCACTACCTCAACGGCGTCCACGAGGTGGAGGTCCGGGTCACCTCCGAGACCGGCGAGCAGGCCTTCCTGAACGCGCAGGAGATCCTGTTCACCAACACCACCCATCTCCTCGCCCCGTTCGGCGTGATCGACTTCCCGCGGCCCTCGGCCGAGCTCTTCGGCACGTGTGACCTCGCGGCCGAGCCCCGCCGGCTCTCGGCGGTGCTCGGTTGGACCCTGGACTCGGGAGTCGAGGTCGGGGACATGGGGGTCGGCTACGTGGAGCTCCTGATCGACGGCGCGATCTACGCCAACAGTCGCGTCGACTGCTTCTACTCTCCCGGCCCGGACAATCAAGGGCTGACCAACTGCTACGGGCTGCAGCGGCTCGACGTCGAGCGCCACTACCCCGACCTCGCCAACTCGCCCCAGTCGGGCTTCCGCTTCGTCCTGGACATCGGCAGCCTGATCGATTACGGGTTCCGCGAGGGCCAGCACGTTCTCTCCATCCGGGTCGGCGACATCGCCGGAACGGTGGCCGACGTCGCCGAGATTCCGGTGACCTTCGCGTGCGACAACCGGGTCGGCAACGAGGGGAGCCTGGGGACGCTGGCGCCGGTCCAGCCGGCCAACATCGGTGACGGCGTGGTCGAGGCCTCGGGCTGGGCCCTGGACTGGGAAGGCGTGGCGAACGTGGTGGTCTACGTCGACGGCGACCGGGTGGGCACGGCGACCTACGGCCGGGCGACGCCGGCTATCGCGAACCGGTACCCCGGCTACCCGAGCAACGCCCACGCCGGCTGGGACCTCTCGATCAACAGCACGGAGCTCGCCGACGGCCGCCACGACCTGCAGGCGGTCGTCGTCGACAGCGACGGCAACTCGACGCTCATCGGCGAACGCACGTTCGTGATTGATAACTAGAGTGAGTCGGAGGCTTCGCTCGACGCAGTCGATCGGCTGAAGACCTGGACTTCGGGGACGGTGGCGCGGGGTCCTGCTCGGCGAGACCTCGCCGGCCCGGGCCTTCCGCACCGCAGAGAGCTGCCGGATCCCCCCTGCAACCCCTCGATCCCCTTCTCACCCCCAGGGGGAGAAGGGGACG
>CAZIIB010000524.1:0-3455 GCA_964539125.1 uncultured Thermoanaerobaculia bacterium
CCGAGCGTCTCGGGATCGACGAGGTGGAGGCCGAGGTCCAGCCGGACCAGAAGGCCGACGTGATCCGACGCCTCCAGGACGAGGGGCGCTTCGTCGCCATGGCCGGCGACGGGATCAACGACGCCCCCGCCCTGGCCCAGGCCCTGGTGGGCATCGCCATGGGCACCGGCACCGACGTCGCCATGGAGAGCGCGGGAGTGACCCTGGTCAAGGGGGATCTGCGAGGGATCGTCCGCGCCCGCAAGCTCTCCCGGGCGACGCTCCGCAACATCCGGCAGAATCTCTTCTTCGCCTTCGTCTACAACAGCCTGGGTATCCCCATCGCCGCCGGCGTGCTCTACCCATTCTTCGGCCTCCTGCTCTCCCCCATGATCGCTGCCGCCGCCATGAGCTTCAGCTCGGTCTCGGTGATCTCCAACGCCCTGCGGTTGCGCAGGGTGGAGCTCTGAGCGGCCGGGAGCGCTACTGCGGCGAGAGCTGGCACGCCCGGGCACGGAATCCGCAGAGCTTGGATCCCGGGGAGCGGGTGGAGGTCGTCGAGCTGGCAGGTGCCACCCTGGAGGTCGTGCCGCTGGAGTCCGGCAAGCGGAAGGAGCGATGAGAGATGATGGGTTTTGGTTTCATGGGTTTCTTCTGGATCTTGGCGATCGTGGCCGTGGTGGTTCTCGTGGTCTTCCTGGCCCGGGGGGCCTCCAGGAGCGGCGCGGGCGCCGCCTCGCCCCCTGGACCGGCGAGCGAGACGCCCGAGGAGATCCTCCGTCGCCGCTACGCCAGAGGCGATATCGACCGCGAGGAGTATCGGCAGCGGCTCGAGGACCTGCGGCGATGAGGCCGCAAAGGCACTGCTCAGGGGGTCGTGTGTGGAGCGAGGTCCCGCGCGCTCTACGTCTGGTCTTCGCTCTCCTCCTGATGGTCTTCCTCCCCGCCTGTCGCGATGCCGCCCGAGGGGGGCGGCGGGACAACGCGATGGCCGGGTCCACTCCGAACGGACCCGCCGCCGCGGCCTCTCACGTCACGCCGGTGGCGGGGCCTAGCTGGCTCGCCCACCTGGGCTTCGCCGTGTCCGAGACCCGACTCGGCCAGATGGGCGGCACCGGCCCCCAGCCCGGCGCCCGGGGCGAGGAGCCGCGGCCCGCGATCCGCCTCGACGAGCGGCTCCGCCTCACCGGGGCGGATCTCTATCGCCTCGAGTGCCGCTCCTGTCACGGCCCGGCCGGCCGCGGCGCGCCCCCCGAGATCCCGTCCCTCCGGGAGCCGATCCAGGCGATCTCGGACGAGGCGCCCCCCGAGAGCTCGGAGGCCAGGGGCACCCCGGCCGGCGCAGGCGGGGCGAAGGACCAGACTTCGCAAACCGAAGCCGACCTGGGAGCGCTGCTCCAGGGTGGCGGGAAGATGCCGTCCTTCGAGCGCCTGCGAGGCGACGAGGTCGAGGCCCTGCTCGGGTACCTCCAGGAGCTCGCCGGCGTGGACGCCGGCAAACGGCGGGACCTCCTGGTGACGCAGTCCGTGGCTCGGGTGGGTGAGCACCTCGTCAAGGGCACCTGCCACGTTTGCCACGACGCCACCGGGCCGGGGGGTCATCACGCCACGATGATGAGCGGCATCATTCCCTCCCTCGCGAGCTTCCCGGAGGACGACTCCCTGGACTCGGTGCTCTTCAAAGTGGAGCGGGGCTCGTCCGGAATGATGGGGATGATGGGCATGATGCGCCGCGGCGAGGAGATGCCGGCCTTCCCCTACCTCAGCCAGGAGGAGGTCACCGCGGCCTACCTCTACCTCGAGGCCTACCCGCCGGGGCGCTAGCCCTTCCCGTGCTCCACATCTCGAGCCGTACAGGTTCTGTTCTCGCACAGAGCCGCAGAAACGCAGAGGAAGGCGGAGGATGAAAGCTGCCGGCTTCGCGAGTCAGACCAATAGAATAGCCACCTCACCAGAGGACGAGTCCAAGCCCACCGTGGATTGCGCGAGGGAGACCCGACGATGGATGCGATGACCGACACCGCCCCGCCCACCCACCCGGAGCCGAAGGAGCTGGGCCCGGACGGCCTGCTGGTGAGCGATTTGTGGATCGACCGGGAGGACGCTCCCGACGAGATCGCCCGGCGGCTCGACCGCGGCGAGATCGACGACCGGGAGGCCACCAACCTCGAAACCCTCTGGCGCGACGGGTACTTCGTGTTCCGGCTCGACGTCGACGACGGTCTCTTCGACGCCCTCGACCGCGACGTCGACCGGCTCTGGGAGGAGCAGGCGCCCTGGATGGCCTACGCCTACCAGAGCCTCCTCACCCGCTTCTCGGGAAGCGACGCCGACAAGCGCCGGCCGTCCTCACGGATCGCGGACCTCCACGAGTTCTCGACCCCGGCCCTCGAGCTCTACCTCCAGCCGCAGCTCTTCCGCTACGTCGAGCTGATCCTCGGCGAGCCGGCCCTGGCGACCCAGTCCCTCTATTTCCAATGGGGGAGCCAGCAGGCCCTGCACCGCGACCCGATCCACGTCCGCATGACGCCGCCGGCCCACCTGGTGGCATCGTGGATCGCCCTCGAGGACATCCAGCCCGGGTGCGGGGAGCTGCGCTACGTCCCGGGCTCTCACCGGTTGCCCTACTACGAGTTCGCCCCGGGCCGCTACGCCTTCGATCACAAGACGGACACTCAGGACCAGATCCGGGCGGCCGAGCAGTGGGACCTCGACCGCTGCGCCGAGCGGAGCCTCGAGCCGGTGCCGCTGCGCTGCCGGCGCGGCGAAGCGCTGATCTGGCACCATTCGCTTCTCCACGGGGGCTCCTACCCCACCGATCCGGGCCTCACCCGCAAGAGCTTCGTCGTCCACTACACGAGCCGCGCCCACATGCCGGCGACGAAGAACACCTACATCGATCCCTTCGTCCAGCCCGAGCCCGGCGAAGAGGCTCCACCTGTGCGCGTCTACCACTCGGACCGCACCCACGAGATGCGGGGCTGCCACGGCTTCGTGAGCCCCCTCGCCGCAGGCCTCGCGGGCGAGGCCCGCGAGCGCTACCACCAGGCGGCGGAGAGGGAGCGACCGGTCGTGGAGCTCACCCAGGCCCTCGAGGCGAGTCGCCAGGAGATCGAGGCCATGAAGGCGAGCCGCTTCTGGAAGCTCCACGACGCCTGGTGGCGTCTGCGCCGGGCCGTCGGACGCGGTTGAGGCCCGGCCGGCTTCCGGCGGCTGCGCCTACCTGTTCTGCGGCGGGTTGGCGCTGTCGTTGTCGTTGGGCGGGCTCATCATGCAGCCGTGGCCGTGCATCATGCCTTGGCCGCCCATGCGGCCCATGTGGTCCATCATCCCCTTGCGCTGGGTCCACATCTCGTTGAGCACGGCGGCCATGGCGTCCACCTTGGCCTGGCCCGTGGCCTGGTTCATCTTCGCCATCAGGTCGTCCATGCGGGCCATGTGATCCTTCATTTGCTGCATCATCTGATCGTGGCGGG
>CAZIIB010000525.1:0-3442 GCA_964539125.1 uncultured Thermoanaerobaculia bacterium
AGCGCTTCCGGGTGGCGACCCGCAACAGCTTTCCTTCCGCCGCCGGCCTCGCCTCGTCCGCCTCGGGCTTCGCCGCCCTCGCCGCCGCCACCGCCCGCGCCCTGAGCCTCGAGGCGGGGCCGCTCGATCTCTCCGTCCTCGCCCGCCTCTCCGGGTCGGGCTCGGCTGCCCGCTCGACGCTCGGTGGTTACGTCGAATGGCCCGCCGGCGGCGACCCGGAAGCCCCGGCGGCCCAGCTCGCTCCGGCGAGCCACTGGCCGCTGGCCGACCTCGTCGCCCTGGTGGAGACCGGGCCCAAGGAGGTCTCGTCGCTCGAGGGCCACCGGCGCGCCCCGACCAGCCCCTGCTTCGCCGGACGTCTGGAGCGCGTGCCCGACCGCCTCCGGGCCGTGCGCCAGGCGATCGAGCGGCGCGACCTGGAGGAGCTCGGCCCGATCCTCGAGCGCGACGCCCTGGAGCTTCACGCCGTCGCCATGAGCTCCGAGCCGCCCATCGTCTACTGGCGCGCGGGCACCCTCGACGTCCTCCACGCGGTGCGCGGGCTGCGGAGAAACGGAACGGCCGCCTATGTCACTATGGATGCGGGCGCCAACGTCCACGTGATCTGCGAGCCCTCGTCCGAGGACGCCGTGGCTCGCCGCCTCGCCGCGCTCCCCGCGGTCCGCGGAGTGATCCGGGACCGCGTGGGGGACGGGCCGCGGGCGGAGAGCGTCGACCTCCTGGCGCCCTGGAACCCGGGCGGCTAGGCCACCGCCCCCGAACCGAGTCAGCTCCTCCCCCCGAAAGTGCCCATGCCCGCCACCTCGCCCGAGCTCGAACCGGTCGTCTTCCTCAAGCTCGGCGGCAGCCTGATCACCGACAAGGAGCGCCCGGACACCGCTCGCCCGGAGGTCATCCGGCGCCTGGCGGCCGAGATCGCCCGCGCCCAGGCCCGGCCCGGCGCCCGCCGGCTGGTGCTCGGCCACGGCAGCGGCTCCTTCGGACACGCCGCCGCCGCCCGGCTGGGCGTCGCCCGGGGACTCGACTCGGGCCGGCTGGCGGCGGTCTCCCAAGTCCAGGAGCGGGCCCGGGCGCTCCATCGGCTGGTCGCCGATGCCCTGCGCGAGGCCGGCCTGGCGCCGTTCTCCCTGGCGCCGTCGGCGAGCCTGGTCACCGATGTCGGCCGGCCGGTCGCCTTCGGCGTCGAGCCGGTGGCACTGGCCCTGGATTGGGGCCTGCTCCCCGTCCTCTACGGCGACGTGGTGCTGGACCGATTCCGGGGCTGCTCGATCTGCTCGACGGAGTCCGTGCTGATCACCGTCGCCGAGCGCCTCGCGCGGCGCCGGGTGCGGGTGGAGCGGGCCCTGTGGGCCGGCGCGACCGACGGCATCCTCGATTCCTCGGGCAAGACCCTCCGGGCCCTCGGACCGGAGACCGCCGCCCAGGCGCTGGCGGCCGCGGGCGAGGCCGCCGGGACCGACGTGACCGGCGGCATGCGCCACCGGTTGGAGACCGCGCTCGCCCTCGCCGAGAAGGGCACGCCGTCGCTGGTCTTCGACGGCACGGTGCCCGGCCGCGTGGAGGCGGCGCTCGCCGGCGAGGAGGCCGGCGGCACCATGATTTCGCCGGCTCTTTGATAGTCTGGTCGCTCTCAGAAGCCTCTGTTCACCACTTCCCGCCCATGGCCGATCTCGAAGACCTGCTCCTCAGGACCAGCCGGACCTTCGCTCTGTCGATCCCCCGGCTGCCCGAACCCACCCGCTCCGAGGTGACGGTCGCCTACCTCCTCTTCCGGATCGCCGACACCTTCGAGGACGCGGCTCCCTGGCCGCGGGAGCGGCGGCTTCAGGCTCTCGAAGAGCTCAGCGGGCTGCTCGAGGAGCCCGCGGGGGCCGGCGCCTCGGCGGCGGCCCGCCGCTGCGCCGAAGCCTGGACGGCGGGCGAGCCGCCGAGCGCCCACGAGGGCTACCTGGACCTCCTCGCCGCGACCCCGGCGGTGATGGACTCCTACCGCGCCCTCGCCGACGGGGCGCGGCGCGAGGTCGCCGCCCACGCACTGCGTACGGCCCGCGGCATGGCGGAGTTCGTGCGCCGCCACGACGCCCGGGGCGCCCTCGAGCTCGCCGACCTGGGGGACCTCCAGCGCTACTGCTACGTGGTGGCGGGGATCGTCGGCGAGATGCTGACCGAGCTCTTCCTCCTGTCGACCCCCGACCTCCAGGCGATGGCCGGACCGCTCCGCGAGCGCGCGGCCCGTTTCGGCGAGGCCCTGCAGCTCGTCAACATCCTCAAGGACTCCGCCGCCGACGAGCGCGAAGGGCGCAGCTACCTCCCCGGCTCGGTGCCACGGGAACGGGTCTTCGGCCTCGCCCGCGACGATCTGGAGATCGCCGGCGAGTACGTGCGCTTGCTCCAGCGGGGCGGCGCACCGCGCGGGGCCGTGGCCTTCACCGCACTGCCCGTGGAGCTCGCCTGGCGGACCCTCGACCGCGTCGAGGAGAAGGGGCCGGGCTCGAAGCTGCGGCGCGACGAGGTGGGCGCGGTCGTGGCGCAGGTCGAGGCCCGGGTGGCGCTGGGCCACCTGCCGGTGCGGATTCCGGCTCGCCCCTGATCCGCGGTCCGGCTCAGGCCCGGGCCCTGCGGCCGGCGCCCGCTCCGCGATAGCCCGAGTCCACCAGCTCCCGGTTGAGGGCCGCCAGGCAGCGCGTGGTGACCTTGCCGATGCTCGAAGCCTGGTAGCCGAGGCGGCGGGCCACCTCCGGCGGGTCGTAGCCCAGACCGTAGCGCAGGCGGATCACCGACCGGTAGCGCTCGGGGAGGCGCGAGACGACGGCCGCGAGGTCGCGCTCGATCTCGCGGTGCTCCTGGGCCGGGCGCTGGGGGGGAGCGAGCCACTCGAGGACCGCGCCGTCGACCGTGTCGTAGATCCGCCGGCGCCGGCTACGCCAGTACATGAGGCAGTTCTTCTTCACCGCGCCCACCACCCACGCCTCCGGGTTGCGGATCGTCTCCCAGCGGTCGACCACCGCGAGAAGAGTCTGCTGGATCAGGTCCTCGGCGTCCTGCTCGGGGATCCCGAGGCCGCGGAGCAGATGGGCGAGCCGGGGTCGCGCACCCCGGAGGAAGTGGTTCAGGCCGGCGGGGCCTGTTGCAGTTGGCACCTGGGCCGCCATGGCTCTCCTTCGGCGCCGAGACCGGAGCCACCGGCCCGCGGGATGCCGGCCGGAGTCGGGGAAGGGTCTCTACGCCGGTGTCTACTCGGGAGTGACGGACCAGGCGGAAGGATTTCAGAGTCCACTGGATCGTTCCGCCAGAAGCCCAACAGGGCGCGGGCGGGCGGGGGGCACGGCGAGCGGAGTCGGCCGCGTCGGATCCGGCCTCGCGGCGCTCGCAACGCGCCCCTGGATCTCTGCCGCGCAGACTCCCAGTGAAGCTTCGCCTCAAACCGACGAGGAGCCGGGAT
>CAZIIB010000526.1:0-3438 GCA_964539125.1 uncultured Thermoanaerobaculia bacterium
GGTTCGAGAAGGACGCCAAGGAGGAGAACTACCACCGCATCGAGCGGTCGTACGGCTCCTTCCTGCGCACCTTCTCGCTGCCGAGCCAGGTGGACCCCGAGGGGGTCAAGGCGTCCTTCAAGGACGGCATCCTCACCATCGAGGTGCCCAAGGCCGAGGAAGCCAAGCCCCGCAAGATCGCCATCAACTGACGGCTTGCGCCGAGGTTGCGCGGCTAGGTGGTTCCGCCGCGCAAGCTCCCCCGCGCGGTCCGAGAGCCCCGCCTCTGCCGGCGGGGCTCTTTCTTTGGGTCTCCCGCGGCGGGGCGCTCGGTGGCGTCGTCCGCCCGAGCTCCGGCCCGGACCGCCCCCTCGGCTCGCTCGCCGGCCGGCGGCAGGGACACCCGGACCGTCGTCCCCTCGCCCAGCTCGCTCGTGACCTCCACGGTGCCGCCGTGGTTGCGGGCGATGCGGTCGACGATCGCCAGGCCCAGGCCGGTTCCCCCTTTGCGGGTCGAGAAGAAGATGTCGAAGATCCGCTCCAGGTCCTCCGGCGGAATGCCCCGGCCGTCGTCCTCCACCATCAGGTCCACCCATTCCCCCTGGCGCTCCGCCGCCAGCACCACGCGGGGGCTCCGGCCGCCGTCGCCGCGCCGTGCCTCCTCGGCGGCGGTGAGGGCGTTCTGCGCCAGGTTGAGCAGGAGCTGGCGCATCTGTCCCGGGTCGACGCGCACCGCGGCCCCGCCGCTGCGATCCTCCGCCACCAGCTCCACCCGCCGGCTCCGCGCCTCGCTCGCGAGGAGCTCGCGCACCTGCTCCAGGAGCTCCACCGCGGGCACCTCTTCGAGATCGAGCGGCCGCGGCCGGGCGTAGGAGAGGAAGTCGGTCACCAGGCGCTCGAGTCGCGCGATCTCGCGCCGCGTGATCCCCAGGAGTCGCCCGCCGGACGGTGCGGCGCCGGCCTCGCCGATCTCCTCCTCGAGCATCTGCATGTTCAGGTTGAGGGAGTTGAGCGGGTTGCGGATCTCGTGCGCCAGACCCGAGGCCAGGGTTCCGATGTAGGCCATCCGCTCGGCCTCCGCCGCCTGCTCCTCGAGGCGCTGGCTGCGCCGCATCAAGGCCCAGATGAGGAGGAAGGCGCCGGTCAGCAGCAGCGTGGTGACCACCCCCAGGGTCGCCGTCTGGCCGATCAGGTCGTGGCGCAGCTCGGCGATCCGGGCCTGGAGGTCCTCCTCGCTGATTCCGATGCGCAGGACCCCGAACTCCCCGATCGGCTCCTCGACCTGGTACTGGGATCGCTTGGTCTCCTCCTCGGTCCGGACGTCGCCCGGGAACTCGCGGGGTCGATCGAGGTCCAGGACCGGCCCGCCGTCCACCGGCTTCTTGAGATCGCCGGTGGCCTCGTAGACCAGGGCGCCGTTCTTGTCGAGCACGCGCACCGAGCTGACGACGCCG
This sequence comes from uncultured Thermoanaerobaculia bacterium, assembly GCA_964539125.1. Taxonomy (GTDB): domain Bacteria; phylum Acidobacteriota; class Thermoanaerobaculia; order Multivoradales; family DATKCC01; genus CAVUBL01. Next base: position 1,434 of record CAZIIB010000526.1, read on the forward strand.
CGCTGGCGCAGGACCGAGTCGATGTAGGTCCGCGTGTCCTTCTCGACCGCGATCACCGTGTACAGGTCCTTGCCTTCGGCCGACGCCCGGCCGGCGATCCGGCCCGCGATGTCCTCCGCCTCGTGGCGGGTCTCGATGAGCACCTGCTCGATCTCCCGCTGGGACAGGGAGCGGAAGATCAACCACCCGAACAGCACCAGGTCGAGGACCACGATCGAGCCCAGGAGGACCAGGGGGACGATCAGCCGGCGCGCGGTGGTCTTGGAGGCCTTTCGAGACGAGCGAACCACGTGGAGAGAATAGCACCGGGGGGCGCACCGGGTCGCCTCAGAATCTTAGTTGCTTGCACTAATATTTATGGCGACCTCGGGAATTCGTCATGAGACCTGAGTGTTACCTCCTCATGCTTGGGAATCGCGCGGTCCGGGCAGCCGGTCCGCCCCACTCACCGGAATCGAAGGAGGAGAGCGACATGAGCCGAGGAGTCACCCGCTGGAGCCCTGCCGGCGACGTGCTGCACAACCGGGTCAACCGCCTGCTCGAGCAGGCCTTCGGAGACCTGGTCGGGTCCACGGAAGGCGAGGAAGTCTCGAACCGGCGCTGGATGCCGCCCGTCGACATCGCCGAGACCGACGACGGTCTGGTGCTCTACGCCGAGCTTCCGGGCCTGTCGAAGGACGACCTGGAGATCACCCTCGAAGACAACGTGCTGACCCTGCGCGGCGAGCGGCGCTTCGCCGACGAGGAGGCGCGCGAGAGCTATCACCGGATCGAGCGCGCCTACGGAGCCTTTCATCGCTCCTTCCACCTGCCGGCCAACGTTCGATCGGACGGCGTGCAGGCGAGCTTCGCCGACGGTGTCCTGCGCATCGACGTGCCCAAGGCGGAAGAGGCCAAGCCCCGCAAGATCGAGATCTCCTGAGCACGGCGCCGCTTCGCGCCCTTTCTGCAAGGCCCCGCTCCCCCGAAAGAAGCGGGGCCTTCCCGTATTCGGCCGCCCTCGCGCTCGGTTGACGGGCTTCCGCCCCGCGGATACGATGCCCCCGAGATCCTCATGACAGGTGCAGAGCGAGGAGCCTACGCGGCGGAGACCGACGGCCGCGCGAACGGGACCGTCGAGACGGCTTCCGATCGCCGCAGTGGGGTCCCGAACCAGCGCGGCCGCCGCCTCGCCGCGTCCTCTCTCGCCCTGGCTCTGGCGCTGTCGCTGGCCGGCGCGCTCGGCGGCTGCGGCGGCCGGGAGACCGACGGCGCCTCCCCGGCCACGTCCCAGGACCAGGCCGGGCCGGCGCAGGGCGCCGCGGGGACGCCACGGCGCGGCGGTACCGTGGTGCTCGGCGTCATCAGCGACGTCGACGGCTTCAACGAGCTCACCGCGACCTTTACGCGCAGCCTGACCGACGTCCTGTTCCGGATGTTCCTCCACCTCGCCGACGAGAACCCCGACTCCGAGGACCATCCCCCCACCTGGGACCCCTCGCTCGCCCGCTCCTGGGAGTGGTCGGACGACCACCTGACCCTCACCTTCCACCTGCGCGACGGGGTCGTGTGGAGCGACGGCGTCCCGGTGACCGCCGACGACGTCCGGTTCACCTGGCAGGCGCAGATCGACCCGGAGATCGCGTGGTCGGGCGCGTACCTCAAGGATTCGATCGAGGACGTGGAGGTGGTCGACCCGCTGACCGTCCGGTTCCACTACTCGAAGGTCAGCCCCTATCAGTTCAACACCACCTGCGAGGGGGTCATCCTCCCCAAGCACGTCTGGGGGAAGCTCCCCTTCTCCCAATGGCGGCAGAGCTCCGACTACTTCCTTCACAACCTGGTGGTCGACGGACCCTTCAAGCTCGAGCGGTGGACCCCGCAACAGGAGCTCGTCCTGGTGCGCAACGAGCGCTACTTCGATCCCGACCTGCCCCACCTCGACCGCGTGGTCTACCGGCTGATCCCCGAGAAGAGCAACCAGGTCAACCAGCTCCTGGCCGGAGACCTGCAGTTCGTCGAGCAG
>CAZIIB010000527.1:0-3437 GCA_964539125.1 uncultured Thermoanaerobaculia bacterium
GCTGCACAGGTGGTGCGGACAGATGACGTCATCGACATTGAAATAATAGACGTGGTCGTGGTTGTCCGCGAAGGCCTTGAACGTCTTGTTGATCTCGTAGGTGTCGGGGCGGGCGAACATCGAGCGCTTCTCGCATTCGATCCACGAGAGATGTTTCGATTTCTCGGCGCAATTGGGATCGACCGTCTGCATGAGCGGCGCGCGGCCCAGGAGCACGATGGTCTTGCCCTCGGCCAGGAGTTGCTTGACCGTGTCGAGCTCGGCTGCGGCAAAGCCGGGGAACAGCAGCGCATCGGTGGTCCAGTCCGCCGCGATGATCAGGGTGCGATAGGGCTTCAGCGCCGGGATGACCACTTTCAACGATTCGGCACACATCTTCTTGAAGTCGGGATTGGCGTAGTCGGCCCCGTGCTCGAGCATGGGCGGGCAGGCGGAATGGGCGATGTTGCGGAAGGAGAAATGCGCCTTTTCGGCGATGGCGCCGATGACGCCGACATAATGGGCAGCATTCGAATCCCCCCACAGGAGGATCGACGGTTCGCGCTTGCCATTGATGATGCACTTGGGGTCCTTGAGGTCGGCCGCGACCACCATGTTGCGCTGACAGACATGCTCTGACATGTAAGGCGGCTGCGGCGGCATGTGCACGATGGGGGTGGCCTTCAGCGTCTCGCTCACCGCGGGCGTAACAACGAAGGCACCGTCGCGGGCGATGACCACCAGGCACAAGGCGCCGAGCACCGTGGCAGGGAGCGCGAACTGCACCGCGAACACACGCGAAAAGCTCCACCGCGCCAGCCGGCAGGGCATCTCGATGGCCATGTAGCTGAACACCGCCAGCACCAGCATGAGGGCAAGGGCGGCAAGCCCCATCGCCGGGCTCATGCCGCCCCACACATAGCGGATGTAGGCAACCACCGGCCAGTGCCAGAGGTAGAGCGAATAGGAAATGAGGCCCAGCCCGACCACTGGACCGAGCCCCAGAAGACGGTTCACGATGTTGACCGGACGGCTGCCTGCAAAGATGACCAAAGCAGCGCCCAGCGTGGCGGGTATGGCATTGAAGCCGGGAAAACTCTTGCCCTCGTTGATGAAGATGAGGCTGAAGCCGATGAGCACGGTGCCGGCGATCCCGGCGGCAAGCGAGGCCGCGGCGCCGGGACGGCGCTCGGGCAAGAGCGCCAGCAAGCCGCCGATGCCCAGTTCGTAGGCGCGTGCCGGCAGCATGTAGTAGGCAAAGATCGGTGCCGAGCGTACCAGGACCTCCGACAGGACGAACAGCGCGACAACCGAAAAGCCGGCCACTGCGACGATCACGGCGCGCCGGTTGAGTCTCAGGAGCAACAGGATGAGCGCCGGCCACACGAGGTAAAACTGCTCCTCGACGCCGAGCGACCAGATGTGCAGCAGCGGTGCCGTCTCGCTGGCATGAGAAAAATAGCTGAAGTCGAGCGCATAGGTGAAATAGACGTTGGCGACGAAGAAAATCGAGGCGAGGCTGGAGGCGGCCAGCTGGTGTCGGTCGGCGGGAAGAAGAACGAACGATCCGACCACATAGCTGACGAAAACCACGAACAGCAGCACCGGGATGATGCGCTTGATGCGGCGCCGGTAGAACTCGGCGAAGGTGAAGCGTCCCGCAGCGACGTCATTCGCGATATGGCCGGTGATGAGGTAGCCCGAGATCACGAAAAAGATGTCGACGCCGGCAAATCCGCCCGGCACCCAGGTCCGGTCGATATGAAACAGCACGACAGCCAGAATGGCGATTGCGCGCAAGCCGTCGATATCGGCTCTGTAAACCCTTGTCGGCTTCTCCGTCATTTCATTCGGTGACCATGCCCGCCCACAAGGTTCGATCGACAGGCATCATCCGGCTTTGCCCGCCGATGGCATGCCTTGCGCCGGGCGAATGTCCACCCGACCTGTCGTTGCCAATATTGCCGCCATACAAGGATCGTGCCAAGGGCGCGCGCCGCGCCGAGACGCACCTGTTGGAGTTCCACGCGATCATAAACCATTCACCAAAGGCGCAGGCGAATTTGGATCGATACCAGCCGGTAGTGTGAATTGTCATGCGTTTGTGCTTGTATCGGCCGATTTCGTACCTCGGCTCGCTGGTGGGTGTTTTGCAGCTGCGGTTATCAGGGTGTGGCGGAGCGCTGAAAGCGGCGCTGATCGTGTTGTGGCTGATCGCGGCCGCGGCGCCGGTTTGCTATGCCGGTGCTGCCGAGGACGCCGCGCTCAACAAGTACTATGTGCTGCGACTCAAGCACAACCCTGGAGCCCTCAAGGCCATCGCAGCGGCGGCGCGCCAGTTCCCCGGCAACCTGATCATCCAGCTCGAATTCGGCTATGCCGTCCTCAAGCTGAAGAACTATGAGGCCGGGCGCGCGGCCTTCCAACGCGCGGTGAAGATCGCGCCACGCCGTGTCGATCTGTGGAAGCAGCTCGGCTACATCGACATCAATCTCGGGAACACCGACGCCGCCATCGATGCCTTCAAGCACGCCAGCGCACTGGAGCCGGACAACCAGGATCTGCTGTTGCAGCTTGCCTATCTGCAAGACCAGAAGGGGCGCCAGCATGAAGCCGCCGTCCTTTTCCACAAGGTGATGTACGGCAGCGACAAGGAAAAGGCGAAGACCGGCTGCAAGGCCTTTTCGAACATCAGGGGTCTGCCGCCAAAGCTTCTGCCCAAGCCGTGGTTCTCCGAATTCTACGCCACCCCCGAATATATCGATCGCTATACCCTCGGGGTGGGCTCGGCCACCTTGCGCGTCGGCCAGCACCACGGCAGTGACCGCTACATCGACATTTACGGGCTCGCACGCATCAATGCCGACACCCGGTCCGGGCAGAACGCGATCGGCACGCAGCTCTTCCTCGATAATTATGCCGAGTTGGGCGGCGGCATCCGTGTGAAGCCGCTGGCCGATCTGCCGCTCGCCATCTATGCCGAAGCCGGCGCCGCCTACGACACCGTCAAGCAGACCCGGCCGCGCTGGCGCGAGGACCTGCGCGTGTTCGCGGCCTATTACGACGAATGGAACATGGGGCTGGACTGCGGCGATGCGATGAGGATTCTGGGACGCCTCAGACCTGTTGCCGATGTCTATGCCGACGCCGGCTATTACACACGCTATGACAATTTCCTCACCTCGGCGCGGGTGCGGCCCGGCATCCGGCTATTCGAGAACGACACCAGCGCCATCGACCTCTACGCCATCGCCGCGATCAACTGGGATTCTAACGGTGTCGGCTCGAATCGTTATGGCGAGCTGGGTGTGGGTGTTGCCTTGCGCCTTTTCGAGCCGACGCGCCTGGTGGTGCGGGTCGAAGGGGTGAGGAACCTCGCAACCAGCGGACCCAATTACAGTTTCTGGCGGGCACTGCTCGAATATTCGCTCAACTTCTGACAGGCAGCCGCGCTGCGG
>CAZIIB010000528.1:0-3433 GCA_964539125.1 uncultured Thermoanaerobaculia bacterium
GGTTCCGGGCGGCGTCCAGTAGTCGAGGATGATCGAGCCCTCGTCCATCGTCGGCAGGAAATCGGTCTCGACCGCCCGGTAGAGGACGTAGCCGAGGGTAGCCAGGCCGGCCACCAGGAGGAGGGCGAGGGGCCAGAAGCGGATCAGCCGGCGGCTCCAGCGCCCCGCGCTCTCGGGCGAAGTCTCGTCCTCCTCGTCCATCGCGGCCTCGGCGCGCCGCATCGCCGCCGGAATCGCGAAGGCGGCGACGAGGAACGACGCGGCGAGGGCGAGCACCATGGTCAGGGCGAGCGGCTTGAAGAAGGCACCGGCGACGCCGGAGAGCAGAGCGAAGGGGACGAAGACGACGATCGTCGAGAGGCTGGAGCCGACGAGCGCGGGCAGAAGCTCTCGAGTGGCGCTCACCGCCGGGCGGACCGACAGCTGATCCTCGCGGTGGCGGTGGATGTTCTCGACCATCACGATGGCGTCGTCGGCCACCAGCCCCAGGGCCGCGGCGATTCCCCCCAGGGTCATCAGGTTGATCGTCATCCCGAAGGCCCGCAGCCCCAGGAGCACCAGCGCCACGGTGAGGGGCAGAGCGGCGACCGCCACCACCGTCAGCTTCCAGTGCCGCAGGAAGAGCAGCAACACCAGGGCGGCCAGGACGACGCCGATCAGGATCGCGTCGCGCACGCCTTGCACCGAGTCGGAGATGAATCGCGCCTGGTCGTAGAAGTTGCTCCACTCGACGCCGGCGGGGATGAGCTCCGGGCGGTCGTGGAGAAGCTTGCGGACGCCCTCGGCGATCGCCACCGTGTTGGCGGAGGGCTGCTGCACGATGTTGACCAGCACCGCTTCGCGGCCGTTGGCGTTGGTGCGGACGTAGGAGACGGCGTCGCCGGGAGCGACGGTGCCCAGGTCGCCCAGGCGCACCGGGACCCCGCCCGCCACCGGGATCGCTAGATTCGCAAGGGCGTCGAGCCCTCCGGAGCGGCCGTCGACCAGGGCGAGGTAGAGCTCATGGTTGCGCTCGATGAGGCCCGACGAGAGGATCTGGTGGTTCTTGGCGAGCGCGTCGACCACGTCGTTGGGGGTCAGGTGCCGGCCGGCGAGGGCGCTCGGATCGAGGCGGATCTGGATCTCGCGCTGCCGCCCGCCCTGGATCTGCACGCTCGAGACGCCGTCGATCCGGATCAGCTCCGGCTTCAGGGTGTACTCGGCGAGCTGCCAGAGCTGCCACTGCGGAACCCGGTCCGAGGTGAGGGCGTAGCCGAGGATGGGAAAGATCGAGGTGTTCATCCACTCGACGTCGACCCGGGTGTCTGCGGGCAGGTCGGGCCGCACCCTCGCGACCTCGGCGTTGACCCGGTCGAGGGCCACCTGCATGTCGCTGCCCCAGTCGAACTCGGCGCTCATCTCGGTCGAGCCGCGGGAGGTGATCGAGCGCACGGTCTGGATGCCGGGCACCCGGCCCACCGCCTCCTCGAGGGGCCGCGTCACGGTGGGGATCATGCGCGCCGCGGGCTCCTCGCCGACGTCCGCGATGATCTTGACCAGGGGGAAGGTCACCGCCGGGAAGATCGCCGCCGGCAGGTGGAGGGCCGAGACCACGCCTCCGGCGGCGAGGGCCGCGAGCAGCAGGAAGATGGCGGTGGCCCGCCTCTGGGCGCCCTCGACGAGGTTCACGGCTGGATCGCCAGGGGAGTGCCCTCGGCCAGCCCGACCTGACCCGAGACGACGACCCGGGCTCCCGGGGCGAGAGGGGGCGAGAGGATCTCGACCCGTTGGCCGTCCTCGAGGCCGGCGTCGACCACGACCCAGTGGAGCGTGCCGTCGTCCGCGACCGTGCCGACGCGGCTCGTGCCGCTGACGTCGTCGCGGAGGACGGCGGCGAGGGGGACCACCGGCACGTCGCGGTGCTCGGCGACGGTGATCTGGGCGGTGCCGAAGCGGCCGACCACCGGAGGGCTCAGGCGACGGGTGAAGTCGAGGCGCAGGGGGGCGGTCAGGTCGCTCCTCGCCTCGGGGGTGAGGGGCCCGTGGACCCGCGCAGCGAGAGGCTGAGCGCTGTCGGCGAGCGCAACCGACGCCGCCTGGCCCGGGTGTACCCTGGCCAGCTCGCTCTGCGGCACGTCGGCGCGAAAGATCAGGGAGCCGGCGGCGGCGATCGTCACCAGCTCCTGGTCCGCCGTGACCCGGTCGCCGGCGGCGGCCGAGCGCAGGGTCACGAGGCCTGCGACCGAGGTGGTGAGGGGCGCCGAGACCAGGTTCTCCTGCGCCAGCTCGAGAGCGCGGTCGGCCTCCCCCCGCTGCTCGTCCGTCCGGGCTTGGCGTACCATTTCCCGTGCCCCCTCGATGGCTGCCTCGCTGTCGCGGGCGACGATCTCACCGATCCGCTGGCCCTTGGTCACCGGGCTGCCCTCGACCACGTCGAGCGCGGTGACGGTGCCGTCGAACGGCGCCCGGACCTTCTGCTCGATCAGCGCCTCGGTCTGGCCGGGCGCCGAGACGCGGTCCAGCATCGTGGCCCGCTCGACCTCGGCGACCCGCACCGGCGTGCCCGCCGGGACGGGGCCGCCGTCGGCCGCCTGGGTCGCGCCGGCGTCACCGGCGGGGCCCTCGTCGTCCGGGCCCGAGGCGCCGTGGCCGCAGGCGAAGGCGAGCAGCGCGACGAGGGCGAGCATCCAGGGAGCGAAGGGGGTCTTCAAGGGGTTCCTCCCCAGCGCAGCGTGCGCGCCTGCGCCTCGCGGTAGGCGAGCTCGGCCTGCGTCTGTTGGACCGCCGTCTCGACGGCGGTGGAGAAGGCGTCAAGCACCTCGAGATAGCTCGCCGCGCCGCCCCAGTAGCGGCTCTCGGCGTCGAGGGTTGCGTCGCGCGCCACCGGGATCACCGCCGTGAGCGTTTCGTACTGCTCGTAGGCGCTCGCCAGGGCCTGGCGGGCCTGCGCGAGCTCGAGGCCGGCCTCGGCGCGGGCCAGGTCGAGGTTGCGGCGGGCCTGTTCCAGGCCGAGCTCGGCCTGGGCGATCCGCGCCGCGACGCCGCCGGTGTCGAAGAGGGGCACGTGGACATTGAGCATCAGCGAGTAGCCCGCATCCCGCTTCAGCCGGTCGGCGAAGGTGGCGTCCGGGTGGCGGGCGGCGAGGTCGTCGGGCACGGCGTGGAGCGGGTCGGAGCCCCACAGGCCGGCGTCGGCCTGGAGGGTGACGACCGGTGAGCGCTCGGCCTTGGCGGCGCTCAGCGCGGCCCCGGCCGACTCCGCCTCCTCCTGCGCCGCCACGACGTCCGCCAGCCCCGCGCCGCCGGCGGGCGTGGCGGGCTCCGCCGCGGCCCGCCCCATGGGTGGCGCCGGGGGCGGGAGCGGCGCCACCTCGAGAGGCGCGTCGGGAGGCGAACCCATCAGGACGTCGAGGGCGGCTCGGGCGTCCTCGACCCGCCCGCGGGCGTCGGCCAG
>CAZIIB010000529.1:0-3425 GCA_964539125.1 uncultured Thermoanaerobaculia bacterium
CAGCGGCACCATCGACGCCTCGAACCTCCTCAAGCCGGCGTTGCGCTCGGGGACCCTACGCTGCATCGGCGCCACCACCTGGGAGGAATACCGGCAGAGCTTCGAGCGGGACCGGGCCCTCTCGCGGCGCTTCCAGAAGGTCGAGGTCACCGAGCCGGGGATCGACGAGACGGTGCAGATTCTCGAGGGGCTCCGGCACCACTACGAGGAGCACCACGGCGTCACCTATACGCGATCGGCCGTGCGCGCGGCGGCGGAGCTCTCGGCGCGCTTCCTGCGGGATCGGGCCCTGCCGGACAAGGCCATCGACCTGCTGGACGAGGCCGGGGCCTCGGCGAGCCTCGGCGGCCGCAAGCGGGTGAGTGTGCGGCGCGTCGAAGAGGTCCTGGCCGCCATGGCCCAGATCCCCCCGCGGCAGGTGCGCGGAGACGACCGCGAGCGGCTGGGGCGCCTGGAGTCGGAGATCAAGGAGCGGGTCTTCGGCCAGGACGAGGCGGTCGAGACCCTGGTCTCGGCGATCAAGGTCTCGCGGGCCGGGCTCGGGAGCCCCGACCGGCCGGTGGGGAGCTTCCTGCTGACCGGCCCCACCGGGGTCGGCAAGACCGAGGTCGCCCGTCAGCTCGCCGCCACCCTCGGCGTGCCGCTGCTGCGCTTCGACATGAGCGAGTACATGGAGCGCCACAGCGTGTCCCGGCTCGTGGGGGCGCCCCCGGGCTACGTGGGCTTCGACCGGGGCGGCCTGCTCACCGAGGCGATGGCCAAGAACCCGTACGCCGTGGTCCTCCTGGACGAGATCGAGAAGGCGCACCCCGACGTCTTCAACCTCCTGCTCCAGGTCATGGACCACGGCAGCCTGACCGACACCAACGGCAAGCTGACCGACTTCCGTCAGACCATCCTGCTCATGACCTCGAACGTCGGAGCCCGCGAGCTCGCCGGCCGCCGCCCGGGGTTCGGCGAGGGTGCCGCGGCCGGCGCCCGGGGCGGCGCCGACAAGGAGGCCTTCGACCGCCTCTTCGCCCCGGAGTTCCGCAACCGACTGGACGCCCGCATCCCGTTCCGGTCCCTCGCTCCGGAGACGATGCTCCGGATCGTCGACAAGTTCGTGGGCGAGCTCGCCGAGCGCCTCGCGGAACGCCGCGTGCGTCTCGGGCTCACCGCCCGCGCCCGGGAGCTCCTGGCCGAAAAAGGTCACGATCCGGCGTACGGTGCCCGCCCTCTGGCCCGGGTGATCGACACGCGGATCAAGCGCCCGCTGACCGACGAGATCCTCTTCGGCCGTCTCGCCGGCGGCGGCGAGGTGACCGTCGGGGTCAAGGCCGGCGAGATCGACCTCCGGCTCCGCGCCGCCGCGTCAGTCCACTGACCCGGCCGCCTCCGGCCTTCCCCGGGCCGCGGCCGTGAGCAGGTCGAAGGCCTCGGTGTGCGTGATCAGCACGAGCTGGTCCCCCGCCTCGATCCGGGTCGGCCCCCTGGGGATCACCATCTCCTCGGCCCGGAGGATGGCCACCGCCGTGGCTCCCTGGACCTTGCCCACCGAGTCCGCCACCACCGAGCCGGCGAGCTCCGAGCCGGGCTCGACCTCGATCGCCACCAGCATCCCCTCGCCGGCGGTGACCGGGATCGGCTCGCCGAAGCGGAGCAGGCTCACCAGCCGCGGCAGGGTGAGCTCCGAGGGCTCGAAGCTCTCGCCCTCGAGCATCTGGAGGGCGCGGCGCACGAAGACCCCGCGGTGGGCCGCCGAGTCCTCGCGCGAGGGCACCTGGTGCTCGTAGAGGGTGGGGTAGCGGCGGCCGGCCGTCAGGGAGCGCTGGACCACGAAGGCGACCGTGTTGGCGAGCATGGCGGGCACGATCAGCCCGTAGCCGCCGGTCATCTCGGCGACCATGATCAGCGTCGAGATGGGTGTCCGCGCGGCGGCGGCGAACACCGCCGCCATGCCGACGACGATGAACGCCGGCGACGAGAGGTGGGCGGCGGGGAAGGCGAGGGCCAAGCCGCCGCCCACCGCCGCGCCGAGCACCGCGCCGATCGTGATGGTGGGCGCGAACACGCCGCCGGAGCCGCCCGATCCGATGGTCAGGGCCATGGCCGGCCCCTTGAGGAGGAGGAGGAGGATCAGTGTGCCGAGGGACAGGCTGCCCGCCAGGGTGAGCTCCACCCAACCGTACCCGGTGCCCAGGACGCTCGGGACCCAGACGCCGATCAGGCCCACCAGGAGCCCGCCGATGGCCGGCTTGACGTGCGGCGGCCCGGGCAGGCGGCGAAACAGGTCCCGGACGCCGTAGAAGACCGTGGGCAGGAGCGTTCCCAGGATCCCGGCGAGCACTCCCAGGAGCGCGAAGCCGCCGAGCTCGAGCGAGGCGAAGCTCAGGCCTTGGGGGATGGTGAAGATCGGTTCCCAGCCGCCCACGAAAAAGCCCCGGACCGCATAGGCGGTCACCGCCGCGACCACGGTGTAGACCAGGGCTTCAGACTCGAAGACCATGCCCGAGTAGAGGATCTCCACGCCGAAGATGGCCATCCCCAGGGGCGCCTTGAAGATGGCGGCCAGGCCGGCCGACATCGAGGCGAGGAGGAGGATTCTGCGCTCCTGGCCCCGCATGCCCACCATCCGGGCGACGATCGATCCCAGCCCGACGGAGATCTGGGCGGTCGGCCCTTCGCGCCCGGCCACGCCGCCGGAGCCGATGGTCAGGGCCGAGGCGACGCCCTTGACCAGGGGGATGCGGCCGCGGACCCGACCGCCCTGGGTGTGGTAGGCGGCCAGGGCGGCGTCGGTGCCGTGGCCCTCGGCCTCGGGCGCCCACCTGAACACGATGAAGCCGGAGAGCAGGCCGCCGAGGGTGGTGGCGACCGGCAGCCACCAGCGGGCCGCCCCGTGGGGCACATGGACGATCTGGTGCAGGACTCCGGGCTCCGGGGGCGTGAATCCTCCGATGCCTTCCAGGAGGTAGTGCTGAACGAAGGCGACCGCCTCGTTGAAGATGACGGCGGAGAGGCCGCCGAAGATCCCCACCAGCACGCAGTAGAGGAGCAGCCGGTACGTGGGCGAGAAGATCGCGTCGTGGTGTTTGTCGGGTTCGGGTCGTTCGGTCATGTCGGGAGAGGGCTCTCTTCGTTCGGCGCGGCCGGCCGCTTGGATCGCCGGTCAGCCCGCGCCGGGGGCGCGCCGGGGTCAGTGTCGATGGTAGTCGTCTTCGTAGCGCGCGGTGTCGGCCACGCCGAAGTAGCTTCCGAGCTGGACCTCGACGAAGGTGACGGGCTCGTCGGTCGGGTTGTGGATGCGATGTCGGGCGCCTTGCGGGATGAACACGTGATCTCCGGGACCCAGGACGAGCACCCGGTCGTCGAGCACCACCTCCGGCCGCCCCCGCACGATCATCCAGTGCTCGGAGCGGTGGCGGTGGGACTGGTAGGAGAGG
>CAZIIB010000530.1:0-1081 GCA_964539125.1 uncultured Thermoanaerobaculia bacterium
GGGCCGACGACGCCGAGGCGGGCAACCCGGGCTGGACCGCCGGCTCGCCGTGGGCCATCACCACCGAGCACGCCTTCAGCCCGACCCACGCCTGGAGCGACAGCCCGAACACGCTCTACGCCAACAACGCCAACGCCTCCCTGACCTCGCCGGTGGTGGACCTTTCGGGCTACGCCGGCACGACCCTCTCCTTCCGCCAGCGCTACGAGCTCGAGCAGGGCTACGACTTCGGCCACGTGGAGGTCTCCACCAACGGCGGTGCGAGCTGGACCGAGGTGGCGGTCTACACCGGCGAGCACGGCGACTCCTGGGCCCTGGCGGAGATCCCCCTGCCGGCCCTCGACGGCCAGGCCCAGGCGCGGCTGCGCTTCCGCCTGGAGAGCGACGACTCGGTGCGCGAGGACGGCTGGTTCATCGACGACGTCCTGCTCCGGTCCGTCTTCAACGGCAACAACGTGCCGGCGGTGACGATCACCGCGCCGCCCGACGGCTCGGCCTTCGAGGTGGGGGAGAGCGTCACCTTCACCGGCGTCGCCTCCGACGTCGAGGACGGGGACCTCTCGGGTGCCATCGCCTGGAGCTCGTCGATCGACGGCGCCCTGGGCACCGGCGCCTCGATCCAGACCTCGACCCTGTCGGAAGGCCACCACACCATCACCGCCCAGGTGGTGGACTCGGGCGGTGCCTCCGGCTCGGACCAGATCGCGGTCCGGGTGGGGGGCTGCGCCGTCGAGGTGGACTTCGACGACGGCAGCGCGGCCGGCTGGACCAACGATCCGGCCTCCACCTGCACCACCGGCTCCTTCGTGGTCGCGACGCCGACCCAGGTTTCGGACAGCGGCGTCATCACCCAGGTGGGCGGTGACCACACCAGCGGCACCGGCAACGCCTTCTTCTCGGCCGTCAACACCGCCGCCGGCACCGACGACGTGGACGGCGGCGTGTGCATCGTGGAGTCGCCGGTCTACTCGGTGACCAAGGCGTCGGACCTCTCGATCTGGTACTTCCACGGCCAGCGCGACGCCGGCGGCGACCCGTCGGGTGACTACTTCTACCTGGAGCTCTCCACCGACGGCGGCTC
>CAZIIB010000530.1:1181-3421 GCA_964539125.1 uncultured Thermoanaerobaculia bacterium
GTCTCCTGCACGGTGGACTCGTGCAACGAGACGACGGACTCGTGCGACTCGACGCCCAGCGACGCCCTGTGCAGCGACGGCCTCTACTGCGACGGCGCCGAGACCTGCGATGCGGTCCTGGGCTGCCAGGCCGGCACGCCGGTCGACTGCACCGACGGCGTGGACTGCACGGTGGACTCGTGCAACGAGACCACGGACACCTGTGACCACGCGCCCGACGACGGCTTCTGCGCCGACGGCGTGTTCTGCAACGGCTCGGAGGTCTGCGATCCGCTCCTCGGCTGCCAGCCGGGCGGCGATCCCTGCGCGGGCCTCTTCTGTGACGAGACCGCGGACGTTTGCGCCGAGTGCCTGGCCGACGGCGACTGCGACGACGGCCTGTTCTGCAACGGCACCGAGACTTGCGCCGGCGGCTCGTGCCAGGCCGGCACCGATCCGTGCCCGGGCCAGAGCTGTGACGAGGTGGGCGACACCTGCATCGCCGCCCCCACGGCCCAGCTCGAGTGGGGCACCGTGAGCGTGGGCGGGACGGCGGTGACCGTCCCCCTCACGAAGGTCTACACCAGCCCGGTGGTGGTGACCGCGGTCCAGTACCGGTACAACACGGTGCCGGTGGTGACCCGCATCTCCAACGTCACCCCCACCAGCTTCACCGTGCGCCTCCAGAACCCCGCCGGCGGGGCGGTGGTGGCCGACAAGGTGAGCTACCTGGTGGTGGAGGAGGGCGTATGGACGGTGGGCGGGGTGAAGGTCGAAGCCTGGACCTACACCTCGACGGTGACCGACGAGAACAACTCCTGGGTGGGCCAGGCCCAGAGCTACGGGCAGAGCTATGGGAGCCCGGTGGTGCTGGGCCAGGTGATGAGCACCAACGACCCCGACTGGTCGGTCTTCTGGGACCGTGGCTCGAGCCGCCTCAACCCGCCCACCGGCTCGGATCTCGGAACCGGCAAGCACGTGGGGGAGGATCCGGACGTCACCCGTGCCGACGAGACCGTGGCTGTGGTGGTCTTCGAATCCGGCCACGGCACCCTGGGCGGCGTCGAGTTCGAGGCGGCCCTCGGGCCGGACTCGGTGCGCGGCGTCGACAACTCGCCACCCTACCCGTACGCCTTCACCACCGCCTTCGCCACGGCGCCGACCGTAGCCCTGGTCAGCCAGGCGGCGATGGACGACACCAACGGGGGATGGGCGCAGGTGCACGGAGCGACGCTGGCGACCACGACCACCCTCTACCTCTCCATCGACGAGGACCAGATCGGCGGGAGCGAGCGCAAGCACTCCACCGAGCAGGTGGGCTACGTGGTCTTCGCCGCCCCGGGCGCGGTCCCGTAGGCTGCCCGAGTCTTCAACAACGAAGCCCCCGGGCGTCCGCCGGACGCCCGGGGGCCCTAGCCTGCGTCGGCCCTAGCGCCTCTGTCTCATCTCCAGGCACGAGATGAAACTATCGAGCTCCCGGCGAAGCGCGTTGTATCGGTAATAGGGATCGCCTGAGGGATGGCCGCGCAGGGATTCGTAGAGCGCGACATCCGGATCTTCGGGAACCTCCTCCGGGACGGCCAGGCCCAGAGCCCTCAGCCGGCCTGCGGCCACGGCCACGAGCAGGGCGTCTGTCGACAGGCGCCCCTCGATCAGGTCGCGGACGCCGCGACCGACCCGTTCGGCTCCGGGCAGACCGGCAAGTTCAGGCATCTTCGTCCAGGATCTCGTCGACGCGCTTCTCGAACGCTTCACGGTCGAGCGCCGGATAGCGGATGAGGTCGGGCCGAATCGCGGCCAGGGCTTCCGTCAGCTCTTCTCTTGAAACCAGACCGCGGTCGAGCATCGCGCGCACGTCTGCCACGTCTCGTTCGTAACCCCGGGCCAGCTTGGTCAGCGCCTGCATGCGAAAGTCATAGTGGAAGAACTCCACTTGGCCGTGCTTCTCGATGAAGATCGAGCGGCTCCTCCAGTCGGGCAGCAGCGGCAGGAATTGGTCCGGAGACACGAGCTCGACGTTGAGATCGAGCTCGTTCTTGAGCTGGGCGATGGCCTCGAAGGCCCCGGGGGGCTCCGGATCGAGCTTGAGGTCGACGTCCACCGTACTGGACCGCCACCCCTCGAGGAGCGCGGAAGCACCTCCAATGAGGTAGACGCGGCCAGGACCGCGGGCTCGGCGCCCCAGCTCTCGCAGGAGCGTCCTGATCTTGGCGTGATCGGCGGGCTCGCGCACCACAGAAGGATCGTACCCCACCCGAGGC
>CAZIIB010000531.1:0-3414 GCA_964539125.1 uncultured Thermoanaerobaculia bacterium
AGGCCGGGCGCTGGTTCGAGTCGAGCTGGGGGTTCGCCAAGCAGATCCTGCCGCTTCTCTTCGCCGGCGTCCTGGTGGCCGGCATGCTCCTCGGCCGACCCGGGAGCGAGGGCTTGGTGCCCGCCGGCTGGGTGGCGGCGGCGGTGGGCGGAAACTCCCTGGCGGCCAACCTCTTCGCCTCGGTGGCCGGCGCCCTCATGTACTTCGCCACCCTGACCGAGGTGCCGATCCTCCAGGGGCTCCTGGGGCAGGGGATTGGGCAGGGCCCGGCGCTCGCGCTGCTCCTGGCCGGCCCCGCCCTGTCGCTGCCCAACATGCTGGTCATCGCCAGCGTCCTGGGTTGGCGCAAGACCGGCGTCTACGTCGCCCTGGTAGTGGTGATGGCCACCACCAGCGGCCTCGCCTACGGAACCCTCGTCGCAAGCTGACGGAACGATTCGAGAAGGAGACCCACCATGAAATTGCAGATCCTGGGCACCGGCTGCCCGAACTGTCGCCGGCTGACCTCGCAGACCGAGGAGGCGGCGCGCAACCTGGGGCTGGACTACGAGCTCGAGAAGGTGGAGGACCTGGACGCGATCGTCGGCTTCGGGGTGATGATGACCCCGGCCCTGGCGGTCGACGGCGAGGTGAAGGTGAGCGGCCGCGTGCCGTCGGTCTCCGAGCTCCAGGACCTGCTGCGCTGAGTGCCCGGCCTCGGACCTCGCCGGCGCTCAGGCCGGCTTCTCCACCACGAAGACCAGGAAGGGCCAGAGCGGCACTCCGATGCGCCGCTCGAAGACCACCCGCCCTCCGGCCGCTTCGAGGGCCGGCAGCACGCTCACCGAGCGGCAGCCCATGGAGAGCCAGTGGAGGTGCCAAGCCACCCCCTCCACCCAACCGCCGAGCTTGCGGACCCACGGAGTCTTCGGGTCGACCGAGTGGGCGACGCCGATTCGCCCACCTGGCCGGACCACGCGGTAGATCTCCATCGCCGCCTTCGCCGGGTCGACGACCGGGCACAGACTGTAGGTCGAGACCGCGGCGTCGAACGACCCGTCGGCGAAGGGTAGGTGGGCCATGTCCCCGGGCTCGAAGGTCATCCAGTCGGCCAGGCCGGCGCGCCCGGCCCGCTCCTTGGCCACGGCCAGCATCTCGGGGCTCAAGTCGAACAGGGTCACCCGGCCGTGGGGTCGCACCCGGGCGGCGCTCAGGAGGGCGGTCGAGCCGGTCCCGGCGCCGCAGTCCAGCACCCGATCGCCGGGGGCGACCGTTTCCCGCACCACCATCTTCCGACCCCGTTGGTCCGAGCGCGCGGTGATCAGGCCGTGCTCGAAGTCGTAGAAGCCCGCGATCCGTCCGTAGACGCCGCGGAGCGTCTCGACACTCAGTGCTTGTCGCATGATGGGTCCGAGCTTACCGCCGGACCTCCCGCGATGGAGCGCGCCGCCGGCGCCAGAAGGGGGAGTCCGGCCAGCGGCGCTCGCGGGCGTAGTGGCGCCGCAGGAGCTCGAGGTAGGTCCCGTAGTTGCGCTCCATCACATCGAGGTAGGCGAGGCGGGCTTCGCGACGGCCGCCGAGGAGATCGGTGACCGCGTGGCCTCCGTAGAGCCCCGAGCCCATCGCAGAGGCGATCCCGTGGGAGGAGAGCGGGTCGTAGCCGGCCGCGGCGTCGCCCAGGGCGATCCAGCCCTCCCCCGCGATCCGGTCGAGGCGCGAGCTCTCGGCGGGGAGCACCCGGAGGGGCTCCGCCGGCTCGTAGCGATGCCCCTCGACCCGCTCGCTCGTGGCCGCGGTGCGGTCGAGGCGGCGGCGCCAGGCTCCGGGCTCGGCCTGGAGAAGCGGGCGCTCGAGGAGGTCGCCGTCACCGAAAAAACCGATGGCCAGGCGACCGCCGGAGAGCGGCGCCGAGTACCACCAGCCATCCTCGACGGCCTCGATCAGGGTGGTGGAATCCGCCATCGGCTCATCAGACTGGAGCACCTCGAAGACGCCCACCAGGCGGTCGGTCCGCACCCGCCGCGCCCCGAACCGCCGGGCCAGGCTGGCGCGGCGGCCGGTGGCGTCGACCACGAAATCGGCCTCGAGGACCTCCCGGCGGGGCACGGAGGCGCCTTCGCCCGCGGCCTCTCCCGCCGGCGCGAGCTCGAGGCGCCAGTGTCCACCGGCCCCGTCCGAGCCCGGTCGGCAGCCGACCACCCGCTGTCCCCAGCGCCACTCCGCTCCCGCCTCGATCGCCGCGGCCGCGAGCCGCTCCTCGAAGGCCCGCCGGTCGACGTGCCAACCGGAGCCGAACGGGCTGGCCAGGAAGGGGTTCTCTCCGGGCTCGTTCGAGCCCCAGTAGGCCCGGATGCCGTGGGAGGGCAGGTGGGCGGCGGACGTCACGCCCCCCCCGGGGCCGAGCTCGCATCCCAGGTGGCGCAGCAGCGGCGTGACCGCGGGCGGGAGGGTCTCCCCCACTTTGTCGGTCGGGCCGGACGCCGCCTCGAGCACCACCGCCCGCACTCCGCGCCGGGCCAGAACCCGGGCGGCGACGGCGCCGGCCGGGCCGCCGCCGGCGATCGCGACAGTCCTCCTCACCGCTGGTCCTGGCGAATGTGGCGCCGGCGCGGATGGACCACCGCTTCCGGCTCCTCGCCGCGCTCGGCGGCGAGCTCGGCGATCGACATCGCCGCCTTCCTGAGGCGCTCGGTCCGCGGCTCGGAGCCCTCGACCAGCAAGAGCTGGCGCCAGGTCGGGTCGGCGGCGCTGAAGGCCGGGTCGCGCTCCGTTTCCACCCACCAGCGCTCGGGGATACCGGCCTCGGCCTCCCGGTCCTCGCCCCCGTGGGGCCGGTCCTTGGGCGCCGGGCGCTCGGCCACGATCCCGATCAGGTTCCACTCCGCGACCATGTTGTTGATGCGGTCCTGGTAGCCCGAGCCCTGGAGGTCGCGGAGCCAGAACTGGCGGTGGGCCAGGCTCTTGAGTCTCTGGACGTAGGGAAGAGCCCGGTCGGTGGCCTGCTGGAAGGCACCCTGGCTCAGGACCTCGTTGGGCACTCGCGCGGCCCAGAAGGAGGGCAGAGGCAGGTAGGCCGAGGAGTCGTAGCCCGAGAGACAGCTCGCCTCGTCCGTCTGCCACGGGATACCGAGCCAGCGGGTGAGGCTCCCCGGGCCGCTCGCGACCAGGGGGCCCTCCGGGCCGAGGCAGATCTCGGGGGTGAGCACCGGGCCGAAGTCGTCCTGCGGCGCCTCGCCTCGGGGCAGGATGTGGAGCCGGTAGAGCAGCCCGTCGGCCGCGGCCGGTGGGCGCCACATACGGGGTACGCGCATCGGCCAGGTGAGCTCGATGCCGGGATGGAAGGGGCCGCCCAGGCAGTCCTCGAGCGGTGTCCGGTCGAGGGCCCCCGGCTGCTCGGCGAGGGGCAGGTCCTCGAGCCGGCGCGGCGGCCGGCGC
>CAZIIB010000532.1:0-3407 GCA_964539125.1 uncultured Thermoanaerobaculia bacterium
AACATGGACCCGATCTACGTCCCGGCGAAGGACGTGAAGATTCAGGGGATAGTCGTCGGCCTGATGCGCAAATTCGGGTGAGGGGCGGGATCGTACCCCGCCTCGCACCGTCCTCGCCTCGGGCCTCCCTGCGGCGTACGGGAGTACGCCTCAGTCGGCCCTCGGCTGCGGGTGGCACGATTCGGGGCACGCTTCCGCCCCTCACGCCTTCATCGCCGGCCTCTGTGTGTACGCTCGACGCTCGCTTTGCTCGCGGCTCGCGGTGCTTAGGCTCGACGCTCGCTTTGCTCGCGGCTCGCGGGGGGTAGGCTCGACGCTCGCTTCGCTTGCGGCTCGCTTGGGGTGGGCTCGACGCTCGCTTTGCTGGCGGCTCGCTTGGGAGGTTGGGCCGGCGGGCGGAGGACACCACCCGCCGGCCCGTGGGGTCGGATCAGAACGACCAGGTGAAGCCGGCGGAGATCTCCCGGCCCGAGAGATCGATCTTGCCCAGGCCGGCGAAGTCACCGCTCAGGGTGTCCTCCGCGTTGTGCCAGCGGCCCTCGGCGAAGATCGCCCAGTCGGGGCTCAGGGGCACCGCCAGGCCGGCGAGCCAGTAGTAGCCCAAGGTCTGTCCGTCGTCCTTGAAGCGGTCGTGGAAGATCGTGTTCGACGATCCGAAGTCGATGAAGTCCCCCGACTCCTTGAGCTGCCAGACGTAGTAGCCGCCTCCCGCGCCCACGTAGGGGCGCACCGGCGCCTGCGGAGCGAACTGGAACATCAGCCCCGCCGTGACCGACGAGATGTCGAGGGTCGCACGGCTGCGGATCTCGTTGCCCCGGTTGTCCACGAAGTCCCGGTACGTGCGGTGGGACTGCCCCTCGTAGCCGCTGGCCGAGAAGAGCAGGCTGAGATGGCTGCCCGCGCCCAGGCCCATGCGGTAGTCGATTCCCCCGATGGTGTCTTGGAAGTCGCTCGGTCCGCCGCTGAACAGGTCGCGGGCGTCATCCCAGTACTGGGAGTTGCCGTCCGGCTCGAACAGCCCCGCGCGGAACCGCAGCGCGTGGTCTCGCGAGTAGTACTGGGCCGAGGCGGGGGCCGCCAGCGCGGCGACAGCCGCCGCGATGGCGACGGTCTGGATGATTCGGGTCGTGGTGCTCATTCTCTCTCTCCCTCGAGTCCGATGGTTCGTTGGGCCCGGCGCCGATCCCGCGGATCGGCCCGGTTCGCTCGGTCCTTCCGGGTCCTTTCCTGAGCAACCGGGATGCCACCTCGCGTCGCCCGGTCCAAATCCTTCATTCCTGGAGGGTTGACGCGCCAGGCCGGAGACCCGGTGTGAAGGCGGCCGCCGTGGACCGCCCTACTTAGAGGACGGCGGCCGACCCCGAAAGTTTCACTCCGCGACCATCGTGGGCGATCCTGTACACTTTCGCAATGCGCCTCGGCGAGCTCCAGATCACCCTCGTGCGCGACGGCACGTTCGGCCTCGATGGGGGCGCCATGTTCGGCGTCGTGCCCAAGCCCTTGTGGGAGAAGAAGAAGCCGGCCGACGCCCAGAACCGGATCACGATGGTGACCAACTGCCTGCTGGTGGCGCGGGGCGACGATCTGGTGCTGGTGGACACCGCGGTCGGCGACAAGGGAGACGAGAGGTTCCGGTCGATCTTCGCGCTGGCCGCCGACCGCGTCACCCTGCCGGAGGCGATCCGGCGCGCGGGCTACGAGCTGGGCGACGTGACCCACGTGCTCAACAGCCACCTCCACTTCGACCACTGTGGCTGGAACACCCGCGACCAGGGCGGGCGCCTGGTGCCGACCTTCCCGAAGGCCCGGTACTGGATCGAGCGCGGCGAGGTGGAGCACGGGCGCCATCCCAACGCCCGTGACCATGCGAGCTACGATCCGCGCAACTGGGAGCCGCTGTTCGAGGCCGGCGTGGTGGAGCTCTTCGACGACGAGGCCGAGCCGGTCGCC
The DNA here is from genome assembly GCA_964539125.1 of uncultured Thermoanaerobaculia bacterium. Lineage (GTDB taxonomy): Bacteria > Acidobacteriota > Thermoanaerobaculia > Multivoradales > DATKCC01 > CAVUBL01. The sequence goes on from CAZIIB010000532.1 coordinate 1,951, forward strand.
GGCGTCCGCGCGATCAAGGCCGCCGGCCACAACCGGGACATGTGCGTGGTCCGGCTCGACGGCGGAGACGCCGAGGCGGACCAGGGCCTCTTCCTGGCCGACCTGGTGCCCACCCGCGCCCACGTTCCGACTCCGTGGGTCATGGGGTACGATCTCTTCCCCGTGACCACCATGGAGAACAAAGAGCTCTGGCTGGGTCGGGCACGGGAAGGCTCCTGGACCTGCATCTTCGAGCACGAGGCGGACCGCCCCGTGGCCCGGCTGGTCGAGGACGAGCGGGGGCGCCTGCGCGCCGAGCCCGTGGTCGAGTGACCCGGGCCTTCCCGTCCGGCCCTCTCCAGTCTTCACCTCTGATTCGACGAGCTCGACTCCTCAGGGAGAGACCGATATGGCGCAGCAAGAGTACGACCTGATCGTGATCGGCTCCGGGCCGGGCGGCTACGTGGCCGCCATCCGGGCGGGCCAGCTCGGCTTGAAGACGGCCGTGGTCGAGAAGGACGAGCGCTATGGGGGCACGTGCCTGTTGCGCGGCTGCATCCCGACCAAGGCGCTCCTCCATACGGCCGACCTCCTCGAGCGCATCCGCGACGCCGGAACCATGGGCATCGACGTGTCGGGGGCCTCGCTCGACATCGACAAGGCGATGGACCGCAAGGAGCAGGTGGTGGACAAGAACGCCCGCGGCGTCGCGTTCCTGTTCAAGAAGAACAAGGTCGAGGGGATTCGGGGCCGCGGCCGCCTCGCCGGCCCGCACCAGGTCGAGGTCGAGGCTCCGGACGGCGGCAAGACGACCTACCGAGCCAAGAACGTCCTGATCGCTACCGGATCGGTGCCCCGGGAGATCCCGCCGGCCCCCACCGACGGCGAGAGGATCCTCAATTCCGACCACATCCTCGAGCTGCGCCAGGTGCCGGACTCTCTAATCGTGTTGGGCGCCGGGGCCGTGGGCGCGGAATTCGCCTCCGTCTACCGCAGCTTCGGAAGCGAGGTCACCCTCGTCGAGATGCTCCCCCGGGTGCTCCCTCTGGAGGACGAGGAGGCCTCGAAGGAGGTGGAGCGGGCCTTCCGCAAACGGGGTTTGACGATCAAGACCGGCACCAAGCTCGCCGCCGCCGAGGCGACCGACGGCGGCGTCCGGGTGACCCTCGAAGGGCCCAAGGGGCAGGAGACCGTCGAGGCGTCGAAGCTTCTGGTCGCCGTCGGCCGCGCGCCGGTCACCCGTGACCTGGGCTTCGAGGAGGCGGGTGTCGAGATCGACGAGCGGGGCTACGTGCGGGTCGACGACCGGATGCGCACCACCGTCTCCGGGGTCTACGCCATCGGCGACGTGGTCGACACGCCGTGGCTCGCTCACGTGGCTTCGGCCGAGGGGATCCTGGCGGTCGAGCACATGGCAGGCGAAACGGTGCGCCCCATCGACTACGACCTCACCCCCATGGTCACCTTCTGCGATCCCG
>CAZIIB010000533.1:0-3403 GCA_964539125.1 uncultured Thermoanaerobaculia bacterium
TGAGGGTCTTCGTGAAGTGCTGCATCGTGGCCCCGGTCGGGAAGCTGTTGAGGGTCCCGAGGAAGGCGCCGTCGCCGCTGTTGCCCAGCGGATCCGGCGGCAGGGGGCTGCCCGGCGGGTGGTCGATCGTGGTGGCCAGCGAGATGCTGGCGGGGGTCGCGCGCATGACGAACTTGTGGGTCGGGTCCTCTCCTCCGTCCACGTTCTCGAGAATTAGACCGTACTCGCGCAAGAGTTGCGATATTTCGAGCTGGCTCAGGTCCGGGTCGAACTCCGACACGAACAGCGGATCGGTCGGCGGCAGCGTGGCGATGAAGTCCGGGCTGATCGTCTGGTTGTCCTCGACCGAGTGGCACGAGCCGCAGGTGCGGCCGTTGCCTCCGAACGTCTCGCGGAAGAAGAGGTCCCCACCTTCTCCCACCGCCTGGCTGATGAGGCCGTGGGAGATGAGGACCTGTGTGGAGTTGGCGGCGAGCGGAGGCGCTCCCACCAGGGCCATCAGAGCGATGGACAACGAAAGGACGAGAAAACGTTTTGAGCTTGGATCGGGCAAACTCACGGCACACCTCCTTACACAATTGTGATTGGGAGGGATCGACGGACAGTGCCCGACCGAGCTTTGCACAATACGCCCGGATCGGCCGGGCACCTCGAGGATCCACCGTTCTCTACTTCCTCCGTGCACCGCGGGCCCGAGTTAAGGACAAAAAAGTCCGAAATTCAGCCGTGAGGCGAATTCCCCCGACAGGACGGACTCCGGGGCCCGCAGCTCCTCGCCGGGTCGTGGAGAGGGTGTCTCGAAAAATGATTTAGTAGATCTAAAAAATAATTGTTTTGTTGAGGAAGCTTTGGAGTTCTCTTTGCTGCGCCCCATCGCTTGCGGAATCCAGTCGGCGGGCGTAGGATGCCGCCAGGTAACGACGTCTCTTTCGAACACTCCGCGAGGAGGTCGGCATGACACGTCATTCCACGCTCGCGCTGGCCGTTCTGGTTCTCGGCCTCTCTCTTCCCGCGACCGCCCAGGTCCCCGATATCAGCGGTAGATGGACGATCGAGAGCACCGGCGAGCTCCCCATGGCCGGCGGCACCTGCCACTTCTCGGGCCAGATCACGATCCACCAAAGCGGCTCCTCCCTGACCGGGAATTCGTTCCAGGAGCTGCTCAGCGGCCCGGCCGGCTGCGCGCCGAATCTGAACGGCATGATGACCGGTATGGTCGACGCGAAGGGCTGCGTCGACGGGCAGATCATGAGCGCGCTCGGTACCGGGTCCTTCAGTGGCTGCCCCGGGAACGCGATGGACAGCCTCGTAGGGGACTTCTCCAACGAAACCGGCCCCTTTGCCGGCGGTAGTGGAACCTGGATGGCGGCCAAGGCGCCGGCGCTGGAGATCCCGACCCTCAGCGCGATCGGCCTCACCCTCCTGACGCTCCTCACCCTCGCGGTCGGCGGCTGGCTGTTGCTGAGGCGGGCCCAGGCCTGAGGGGGCCGGGGAGGCGAGGCAGGGCTTCGGCTTCGGGTGTCCGGAGCCTGGGGCGCCGGGAACGAACCCACCTCTCGGCGCCGAGCAGCTAGTATCCTCTCGACCCGTGGAGGATCATCGGAGCATGCCCGGGAGACCCGCAGCCCGGGAGCCTGTTGGAGACGACGCTGCCAGCGGCTCGGAACGCGGTCCCTCGGCTTCCGCGCTCCGCAGGCGATGGAGAACCGCAGCCCTGTTGCTCGCGATTCTCCTGGTCTCGGCGTACCGCCTGTGGCTCGCGATCGCGCTTCCCGTCCGCGGGGACGAGAACGGGACCCTGGTCTGGATCGGAGCCGGCTATCGGACCATCCTCACCGGCTTCCAGACGTGGCTGACCATGAACTGGTACATCGCCGGCCTCAAGCTCGTTGCGAGCCTGGGCGCCGGCATCTTCGAGTTCCGTCTGCTGTCCGTGGTCGCCGTGGGAGCCGGGCTGTTCTTCTTCTGCCTCTTCGTACGCCGGCGCTTCGGCACCGAGTCCCTGATCGTCTTCGTCGCACTCGTGGTCGCCAACTTGTGGCTGGCTCGGTACGACTCCATGATCCGCGCCTACCCGCTGGCCACCGGGCTCATGCTGTTCCTGATCGATCAGCTCGACCGCTGGCGGAGCCGTGGGGACTGGCGTCCCTTCGGCCTGGCCGTCGTCTCGAGCCAGATCGCCCTCATCCTCACCAGCCAGGCCGCCTTCTTCCTGCTCTTCGTCTGGCTCTGGGCCGTGGTGCTCGTCCTGCGACGGCAACGATCGGGGCCCCAAGCGCTCCGGACTCTCCTCGTGCTGGCGGCGAGCGCGATCGTGGCCCTGGCCGTGGTCTGGGTCCTCTATCTGCCCTTCTCGGCCGCGATGGCGAGATTCGTCGGCGAATGGCGCGGGAGCGGCCCGACGTCGCTCTCCTTCCTCCCGGAGACCTACCGCCTCCTGCTGGGCAAGGGTTGGTCGTGGGTCCTTCTGGCCTTCGCCCTCCTGGGAGTGCTGCGGGGTCTCAGGCGAGCCCCGTTCGCGGCGACGGCGGGGCTGATCGCCTACGTCACGCCCTGGCTGGTGGTCTCGGTTCTGGGTATTCGCTGCTACCCGTGGGCCTTCGCCAGATTTCACACCCCCTTCGTCTACCCGGTGCTGCTGATGGCCGCGTACGGCGCGACCTGGGTGACCCTTCTGTTCCGTTCCGGCGCTCGCTCGAGGGCGGGCGCCTGGCGCTCGGTGGCCTCGTGGCTGGTGCCCCTGACGCTCGCCCTGGCAGTCCTGCTCGTGGGCGTGCCCCGGCAGCTCGAGCTCCGGAAGACCTCCGAGGAGCTCCGCTGGGAGGATGCCTTCCGCTACGTGGCGACCCGTGGCGCCTCGGGAGACGTCTTCGCGGTCCAGTTCCCTGAGCAGTACTGGTTCGGGTACCTCTTCGAGGAAGATCGAGATCGGCTCCTGCGAGCTCGGGGCGGGCTCGACTTCGAGGACCTGAGCGCCCTCGACGGACGCGGCTCCCTATGGATCGTCACGTCCTGGTGTTCAGGGCGGCCGGAAAAGCGCTTCGGGTCGGTCTGTGTCTACCGGCTCGAGGCCGGGGAAGGGCGCACGCTCTCCAAGGCGATCTACCGATTCCTCGAGGCGTACGTCTCGGACGAAGGTCGGCGGGAGAGGCTGTATCCGGACGAGGCCATCGCGCGCTGGGCGGCGCTCGTCGGAGAGCAGGTGGGCCTGGGGAAGGACAATCCCGTGGCCCGAGCCGCCGGGACCCGAGCCCGTCGGTACGAGAAGCGGCTGAGGGCCAAGAAGAGCCACGCCCTCGAGACCTGACGACGGGCCTGAGGGAGTCGCCCTCGGAGACCGCTACGAAACGCCTGGCACCCGCCGGGCGGGCAAGGCGCCGGCGCTGGAGATCCCGACCCTCAG
>CAZIIB010000534.1:0-1494 GCA_964539125.1 uncultured Thermoanaerobaculia bacterium
CGGTCCCTCGAGCTCCAGGGCTTGCTCCATGCCCTGCGCCCGCGCATCCTGGAGATGCTCGCCAGCTATCGGGTACCGGAGGAGGCGGCGGTGGAGATCGTCCACGACACCTTCATCGCCCTCGCGGTGCGCTGGAGCCGCGTGGGGAACCGACAGGCCTGGCTCCTCGGCACCCTCGAGGCGAGGTGCCGCTCCTGGACCGAGGAGCTCCGGGCCGAGAGCGTCGAGCGCCGCGAGCCGGAGGGCCGAGACGGCGGCGGTTCGTGATAGCGTGCGTTGCATCGCCGGGGCCGGAGAGGGCGTTTCCGGAGCCGGGCGAGGGCTCCACACTCTGATCGGCACGATGCGCATCGCGATTCTCGGCTCGGGCAGCCGCGGCAACGCTTTGGTCGTCGAGTCCGGGGGTCGGAGGATCCTGATCGACGCCGGGTTCTCCTGCCGCGAGATCGAGCGGCGCATGCGGGTGGTCGGGGTCGACCCCGGCACCATCTCCGCCCTGATCGTGACCCACGAGCACAGTGACCACGTGCGCGGCGCCGACCGATTCGCGCGCCGGCACCAGGTGCCCCTCTTCGCCACCGGCGGAACCCTCGAGACGAGCTCGTTGAGCGACGAGACCCGTGGCGCGGCCGTGCGGCTCTCCTCCGGGCGGCCGGAGGAGGTGTCCGGCTTCGAGATCGAGCCGTTCTCGATTCCCCACGACGCCAGCGAGCCCGTGGGCCTGACGGTGGAGGACTCGGCGGGCCGGCGTCTCGGTCTGGTCGCCGACCTGGGAAGCCGCAGCCGGCTCGCCTGGGGACGGCTGGTCGAGCTCGACTACCTGGTGCTCGAGACCAACCACGACCTCGGGATGCTGCGCGACGGTCCCTACCCCTGGTCGCTCAAGCAGCGGGTCGCCGGCCGCCACGGCCACCTGTCGAACCGGGATGCCGCCGACGGGATCCCCGAGCTGGTCTCCGATCGCCTCCGCTGGGTGGTGCTCTACCACCTGTCCCAGACCAACAACTCACCCGCCCTGGCGGCCGAGACCGTGGGCGAGGCGATCGCCGCCGAGGGATCGCCGGCCCGCCTGGCCGTCACCGGGCAAGACCGCCCGACGGAGTGGCTGGAGATCGCGTAGGAACCGGGAGCAAGGACGCTGGCCGAGGGTCGGATCTCCGCGTGCCGCCTGGCCGGCCCCTCACACGCTTTGAGGAGGCAATCAAATTGAAGGCAACCGTCACCGTCTATCCGCGCCGGGAGATCCTGGACCCCCAGGGCAAGGCGATTCGCGACGCCCTGGGGCGGATCGGCTTCGAGGGGATCGAGGACGTGCGCGCCGGCAAGAGCTTCGAGATCGAGCTGGCGACCGATGACCGGGCCTCCGCCGGCGAGGCGCTCGACGCCATGTGCCGCAAGCTCCTGGTCAACCCGGTGGTGGAGGACTACCGGATCGACCTGGACGGGGGGGCGCAGCCTTGAGCCAGGAGGTGAGATCTTGAGCCAGGAGGTGAG